>DAOUSL010000222.1 GCA_030627235.1 Thioploca sp. | reverse complement strand
GTGTTTGAGAATAAAGGTGAGGAGTGGGAGGAGAAGAAATTTGATGAAATATGTGTTCTTCAAAGGGGATTTGATTTACCAAAACGATTAAGGAATAAAGGAGTTTTTCCTTTGGTAAGTTCAAATGGAATTACTGATATGATTGACCAATGGAAAGTAAAGTCTCCTGGTGTTACAACTGGACGTAGTGGAACTATAGGCAATGTATATTTCATTGAAAAAGACTATTGGCCATTGAATACTGCACTATATATTAAAGAATTTTATGGGAATTATGAAAGATATATTTATTATTTTTTAAGACAATTTGACTTGAGAAAATATAGTTCAGGTTCAGGTGTTCCCACACTAAACAGAAATAATGTTCATGGTGAAATAGTTAGGTTTCCAAAATCATTAATAATGCAACAAACCATTGTCAAAAAACTCGATGTCCTTTCAGCCGAAACAAAAAAACTGGAAGCCATCTACCAGCAAAAAATAGACGACCTAGAAGAACTCAAAAAGTCGATATTACAAAAAGCGTTTAATGGAGAACTATAAAATGGGAAAATATAACCCAAATATTCATCACAGGCGATCAATTAGATTAAAAGGATATGATTATTCGCAGGCAGGATTATATTTTATAACCATATGTTGTCAAAACAGAAAACATTTATTTGGTGAAATTATAAATGGACAAATGGAATTAAACAATGCAGGGAAAATGATTGAAAAAATATGGTACGAAATCCCAAATGATTTTCCGAATATCAATTTACACGAATATATAACGATGCCCAACCATATCCACGGAATAATTGAAATCGTAGGGGCGGATTCCATATCCGCCCCAATCCCCGTAAATCCAATATCCGACCAATCGACCGTTGATTCCATATCCGTCCATCCCACCGTCGATTCCATATCCATCAATCCCATCGTTGATTCCATATCCGCCCCAATCACAGACCAAATCACAGACCAAATCACAGGTCAAAAAGGTCAAAAAAGGATGGCAGAAATGGATTCTGCCCCTACAGGTACGGGAACAGGGGTGGGATTATCGCAGGTTATTCAATCGTTTAAACGGCATACGACAATTGAATATATTAAAATGGTAAAACAAAATATTTTACCGTCTTTTGATAAACGGATTTGGCAACGAAATTATTGGGAACATATCATTCGTAATGAAAATGCATTTGTTCGTATATCAGAATATATCATGAATAATTCTATGAATTGGAAAAAAGATAAATTGAATGGCGGTGAGGGAAATTTGGTAATGGAATCATCAACACCCTATAGAAAATTGGATGGTATAAATTATGAACGAAGCTGAAACAAGAGCAGAATTAATAGACCCTAAACTAAAATCCTGTGGTTGGGGAGTGATTGAGGGTTCTAAAATCCTGCGTGAACGCAATGTTTGTAAAATTACTGATGGTAGAATACAAGTCGGTGGTGGCAGAAAAAAACCACTTTTTGCCGATTATATTCTGGTTTACAAAGGAATTAAACTTGCTGTTGTTGAAGCTAAAAGTGATGAATTAGAAGTTGGAGAAGGTGTAGCACAGGCAAAACAATATGCGGCAAAATTAAATTTAGAAACCACATACTCCACCAATGGCAAAGATATTTACCAAATCTGTATGAAAACTGGTGCAGAAAGTTTGGTAAATGATTTTCTTTCTCCTCAAGAACTTTGGGATAAAACCTATACCGATCAAAATGATTGGCGAGACAAATTTGCAAATATTCCTTTTGAAGATAAAAGCGGAACTTGGCAATTACGCTACTATCAAGAAATCGCAATAAAAAATACACTCGAAGCAATCGCACAAAACAAAGACAGAATTTTATTAACCCTTGCCACAGGAACTGGAAAAACAGCAATTGCCTTTCAAATAGCCTGGAAACTATTTCAAACTCGTTGGAACTTAAATCGTGATGGACAGAGAAGACCAAGAATACTGTTTTTAGCCGACCGCAATATTTTGGCTGACCAAGCATTTAACGCATTTTCAGCATTCCCCGAAGATGCAATGATTCGCATAAAATCCAAATATATTAGGAAAAAAGGAAAAGTACCAACTAACGGCAGTATCTTTTTCACTATTTTTCAATCTTTTATGTCAAGTGCCGAAAAAGACGGAAATACCGAACCCTATTTTGGCGAATATCCACAAGACTATTTTGATCTTATTATAATTGACGAATGCCATCGTGGCGGAGCTAATAATGAAGGAAATTGGAGAGGTATTTTAGAATATTTTTCCCCAGCCGTACAATTGGGACTTACTGCAACGCCTAAACGAAAAGACAATGTTGATACTTATAAATATTTTGGGGAACCTGTTTATATCTTTTCACTCAAAGAAGGTATTAACGATGGATTCCTTACACCATTCAAGGTAAAACGCATCACAACAACAATTGACGATTATATATATGCTAGTGATGATCATATTATTGAAGGCGAAATTGAAGAAGGGAAAATATATAAAGAAGAAGATTTTAATAAAATTATTGAAATAAAAGAACGGGAGGCTAAACGAGTCCGGATTTATATGGACGAAGCCAATCAGAACGAAAAAACCATTATTTTTTGTGCCACACAAATTCACGCAGCCGCAGTTCGTAATTTAGTAAATCAATACAAAAAAAGTAAAGACCCAAACTATTGTGTTCGTGTAACTGCAAATGATGGTGAAATAGGTGAACAGTTTTTACGTGAATTTCAAGATAATGAAAAAACAATTCCAACGGTATTAACTACATCTCAAAAATTATCAACCGGTGTTGATGCTCGTAATATTCGCAACATTGTTTTAATGCGACCCATCAAGCAGATGATTGAGTTTAAGCAAATCGTTGGCAGGGGAACACGTTTATTTGATGAAAAGGAGTTTTTCACCATTTATGATTTTGTAGATGCTTACCATCATTTTCAAGATAAAGATTGGGATGGCGATGCCTTGCCATGCGAAGTTTGTGAGAAAATAGTATGTGAGTGTATTGGAACCCCTAAATCTAGCAAAGTTTGTGGTCAACGCCCTTGCGAAAAAGAATCACCTTCAGCTTGTGAAAAATGTGGACAAAATCCTTGTATCTGCAAAAAGATGGTTAAAATAAAGCTAAGAGATGGAAAAGAGCGTGAAATACAACACACGATTGCTACTTTTTTTTGGAATGCTGACGGTAAACCAATATTGGCAGAAGAATTTTTAAATAATCTATTTGGCGAACTTCCTAAATTTTTCAAAAATGAAGAGGAATTAAGAACTTTATGGAGTCATCCAAAAACACGTAAAGCTTTACTTGAAAAATTGGACGAAGCTGGTTTTGGAACAGATGAACTAAACATATTGAAAAAGCTGATTGACGCAGAAAAAAGTGATTTATATGATGTTTTGGAGTACGTGGTTAACAGTGATATAAAACCAATAACAAGAGAAGAACGGGTAAACAAAGCTAAGGCAACAATTTTTACTTTACTCAACGATAAACAAAAAGAATTCATAGAGTTTGTATTGAATGAATATATAGAAATAGGTGTTGAAGAACTCTCCCAAGAAAAATTGCCAACTTTACTGACAAATAAATATAAATCATTGGAAGATGCCAAAGAAATATTAGGAGATGAAGATATCGGCTCACTGTTTATAGGTTTTCAGCAACATTTGTATTTACAACAACAAGCAGCATAAATTTCATGATGTCTATGGAATACCTATATTCTTTAGAGCTATTCAATTTCTCAGCGAAACGGTTAGACATCTTTCCTAAATAAGGATATATAAATGTAGGATGCAATGAACGAAGGGAATTTCATCAAGATGTAATTCGTAAACTCATTACATCCTACATAAAGTCACTCATTAATAATTATCTTTAACGAGGTTTAACGTTTTCCACTCCAAATACAATGAAAGGTGGTTGGGTTTGTTGCTTCATATCTGCTTCAAACATGACATTCGTATCGCTACCTTCTACTGGTACAGAGATACATGGAATATGCAGGTTACCATCCAATGAATAATTAGCCGTACATGAATTGTTAGGATCAATTTGGGAGTTTAAATCCCTTTGTCCAATAGTAGTAATTTCTTTAATTCCTGCCATATTCTCAAATCTAGCTTGAACTGCCCAACCGCCATAATCTTCTTCTGAAATTGCAATCCAAAGTTCATTGCTACCTGCTTTCAAAGGCAGATACACGTCATCATAATAGCCTATTGTACCAAGAAATCGGTAGTCTCTTGAACGATAAATATCACTGCCACCACCAATCAACTGACCATTAAAATATACTTTAGCTTTATCACTAAAACCGTATTTCAGTAGTTTTATTTGTTCTTGTTCAGAAACAATGGTAATTCTAGCAAAAACAGTATTGTTACCCTGTTGAATTCCTTGTATTTTAGCAAGATTAGCCAAGCCGGAATTTTCACTAGCTAATTCTGTCCAGGTGTGTTGTTGACGATCTTCTTCAGTCAGACGGAATTTATTATTCAGTGATTCTTCCTTAAAAGCATCTGAAATTATCCATGACATAACAGTTCCTTCTGCTATTTCTACAGGTTGAGGTACTAATTTTAATGGAGGATTATCCATAGGAGTAAAATTAAAATTCGCAAAATGAATTGGCACAGTAGGCATGGCTATATTAGCTTGCAATCCTACTTGACCAGATTTAGTATTGCCATTTAATATTATAACTACAGCAGGAGTTTCCATATCTTGGATATAGACCTCAGCATTTTTCCCTGCTATGATTGTTTTTACGTGTATCCATTCATTAAACGGATATTCAATTGAAACGTCAGGTTTGTATAATTGCCAAGCTCCTACCGCATTAGTAGTTGGAGTGTATTGAATAGAATCAGGATTACCAGATTGATGTGAGCGTAAATAGAACATTTCATTATTAGCTCCTGCTCCCTGTGCATGCCATATTGCACCACCATAACCTTTATTAGGTGTGAGTGCGATATCATATTCAATAATACCATCAGTAAACTCAGAATCTTTTACGATAGCATAACCTTGATTGAGAGCTAGACTTTGTTGGTCTAAATGAGTTTTTACTGTACTTTCAAATGGCATAAATTGAAATGGGTCTGGAATAAATTGCCATCTATCAGAATCAAAAGGTATGGTTTCAGCATAAGAATATCCACCTGCACCTAGTAAAAATAGATAAATTATAACTTGTAAATATTTTTTGAAGTTTATTTCCATCATTATTACCTAACTGAAGTTACGCAAAGTAAAATAAATACTAGAATAAGAATAACTAACAAAAATAATGTTAGATAGCCTTCAAAACTTGTAGTTCGTGAAAAGCAGTTTTGATAGCTTTAAGATAT
>DAOUSL010000077.1 GCA_030627235.1 Thioploca sp. | reverse complement strand
TTACAAACTTTATGTAGGATGTAATGAGTTTACGAATTACATCTTGATGCAATTCCCTTCGGTCATTGCATCCTACATTTATATACACTTATTTAGAAATGATGTCTAATAGTAATTATTTCACTTATCACAAAATTATAGTTAATTGGCATAAAACATTAAAGAGAATTTTAAACTCCTAAACTTTAACAGAAAATTCAATTGCTTATTTAATAATATTTGATTTTTTGATAAAGATGGGATAGGGGAAATGAGTAA
Source organism: Thioploca sp. (assembly GCA_030627235.1). GTDB lineage: Bacteria > Pseudomonadota > Gammaproteobacteria > Beggiatoales > Beggiatoaceae > DRQV01. Next base: position 19,087 of record DAOUSL010000077.1, on the reverse strand, counting down.
TTACCAAAAATTTATATCTAAAGATAAAATAAACATTAATCTTTCATATATTTTCGTGGTAATTACTAACAATTTGACAAGGGAAAATTCTGATAAAATAAATCTGTAATTGCTTTTTACATACTATTTTTCTAACGGCCTTTACCTATTATTCTTGCTAACCATTTTTTATTTAGAAATATAGCGATTATAGCTATAATAAATATTAAACCAAAAATAATATTTACAATATCAGCTATTTTTTGATAATAACAAGGGACTTCAATAATTGTAAAAACATTACAAGAAGTATCTTCATTAACATGGGGAATTATTGTTTCTGAAACTTTTTCTGATAAGCTCTTGTTTTTCTTATCTGGCTCAGATGTTTCCTTTTCCTTATCTTTTGATTCTTTTTCATTTAATAAATTATCAGTTGTTGTAGAACTTTCTACTTGTGTATTTTCATCAGCAATAACATAATTACAGCAAAATGTTATGGTCATAATTACTGCAAATAATCTTATAAAAGTCATTTTTAGAGTTTTTTATCCTTATTTTTAATAATCCAAAGTCTAATCATTTCAATTTGAAAACGATAATCACCAGTTGAAGTTAATTCAATTAGTTCAGATTGTTCTAAATTTACTAAATCATTTTCTTGCTTACATTGTTTTAATAAAACTTTTTTACTAACAGTAGCTTTATCAGCCAATGTATACAAGATATTCAGTTCAGTAGTAGAACGATTAGTTACATTACTAAAAAAATTCCTGCCTATGTTTAATGCGTTAGGTATGGCCATTTCAACATCACTTTTTTGTACTTTATAGCGATAATGTAATGTCTGAGAATTTTTAAGGATTATAATTTCTTTACAGATTAATTGCAACAAAGCTGGATGATTTTTTGTCAAATACAAGATATATGTTATAGCTTCTGCTGTATAATTTATTTGGATTGGTTTTTCAATTAGTTGTTTGGCTTCTTCTTCTGTTAAGTAGCTAAGACATACAGATTCTGCATTAATAAAATAATCATCCCATTCAGGAAATGTGGTTAATTGATGTAAACCAGCAAATATAATTTTAAAACATGAGCGATTTTGAATCATGTCTCTGAATATGCTCAATATAAAATTTTTATTTAAATTTCCACTTTTAAAACCGTCTGCTTCCAATGCCTCGAACTCGTCAAAAACCAATACAATATTATCTTCTATAATAGTTTCAACCTCATCTAACCATTCATCAAAAGTTGTAGATGGATCATGTTGGAAATCTTCACGCTTAACTTTAGGTAAATTTATATTTTGCTTATGAGCAACTGTAGTTAAATTACGAGCTAAATTACAAAAAAAACTACTGTGATCCACTGAGAAAGCAATAGGACCTTGGAAACTAATGCGCAATGATTTATAATTTTTTGGTAATAAAACTGGTAATAAATTTAATAAAGATGATTTACCAATTCTCCTTTGGCCATATAATAAAATTGGTGGACTTGGTTGATTTTTTAATAAAAGTTCTAACCGTTTTATAATTTCAGAACGTCCTACAAACAAATCTTGATTATGTATAGTTAATGGGACACCAGTGATATATGGATTATTAACTTCTTGAGCTGAATCGTCTATTTTAACAATCTTTTCGGATGTGCTATCTATTTTAACAATATCTTTATCTGAAGTATTAGTATTAATTGCAAATTCCAATGTAATACCATGAAACCATTGTTTTAATTCTGTAGTATTTTTCTTGAAATCATTGTTACTAAAGATAAAAATAGTTTTATTAAATAGCTTTTTTATATGATTTATAGATATTGGATAAAGCCACCAGTGATGTGAAAGACCTAACATAATGGCGGCAAAACTGAGATGGATGATTGAAATATCAGAACTTGAGCTTATAAAAAAATACACATACATTCCACAACTAGCTAATAATCCAGAGATTACTCCTACTTGGATGTTGAAAATACATTTTGCTAATAAGTAGGGTAGTGCAAAAGCTAAGGAAAATACAAAGCTATTAAATATACTACCAATAACTGGATTCCATAATGGGTTTCTGTCAATTGGAACACTAAATAATATTGCTATTACAATCCCAGAAATTATTGATATTATTATAGAAAAATACCAACGACGAGTTGCCCAAAAAAAGATTAGACAAATCCCTAAAGTAATTCCAATTAATTGAGATTGCCATTTTTTTAAACTATCAACTAGAAAATAATCTGATAGAAAATGAGAACTGAAGGCAAATATATATAGTAAAAATCCAACCACAGCGGCAGCTAAAATGGCTATGAAAGATAAGAAGATACTGGTTTTAAAGCTTAATTTATGTTTATCAGCATTTAAAGTTAGTAACACACTACTGGAAAGGCTAACGGCAAATATAGCAGCTAAAATAGTGGTTTTATACCACAGTGAATCATTTGCTATTAAAAAAAATGAGCCTATTAATAATCCTCCTATAGTGATAATAATATAACTAAATGCCACTGATATAGTGATACCACTTATAGTTCCACCCACAATTCCTAATATTACTGTGTAGATTATTCCTCGCAATAAAATATTATCATGATTAATTTCATTATAAAAATATAAGTTTAAACTTAATAAAATTAGTCCAACAATCATTCCAATAAGCAAAGGAGCTAATATGTATATTACGCTTAATAAACGTAATAAAACGATATTACTCCAATGTTTAGAGTTTAAATTAGACAAAGCAAAATCTGGTGATAATGTAGAATCAATTTTATTTACTATTTCTTTCCAAATATTTGGGTAAAATAGTAACCAAGTTAATAACTTTACATTAATAACCAAAAGAGTTTTACTTAAATTACGATTATTTAATTGCAACATCATAGTATCAATAATATTTTAGTTTTTCCAATCCAATTTCACGCCAGTTTTTATCGTGTTCTAACCTAATTTTACAAAGAATTTGTATAAATGCTGGCCAACATTTACTCTCTTTCAATATCCATTCCACATCTTTTTGGGAAAAAGAAACATAATCTAGTAGTTCCCTAGCTTCATCTAAAGAGAAAGAATCTAATTCTACTGTATTAAATATATTTTCTACTGGTGAAACCGTACCATTTTTTCGGGTCAAATTATTTAGCTTTTCTAATGAAATACTAGAAGTCATACAAAAGCCTATATTTGAATTATCATTATCTCCAAGATAACGTATATATTGCCAAAATCTATCATCTAATTCAGATAACTCTAAACCGAGCTGGATATTATCCATTAAAATTACGGTTGGTTTAGTCAAATTATCATTAAGCATTGCGGTTAAATCATATAAATCCCTAGCATCATTACGCAAGTTTAGTTCTATCAATAAATGCCGTAAAAAACCTTCTAAACTATGAACTGCCACATTTGCGAAATCTACAGAGATAAATTCACATTGCTGTTTTAGCCAGTTAGAACGTTGCCCATCCCTTAAATTATTACAATTATGTACCGATTTTAAATAATTTAATAACGAGGTTTTTCCACTGCCTTTATTCCCAATCACTGCAACATGTTCTAATGGTTCTTGTTGCCAACTATTAAAAATTCTTTCTAAAATATCATTGCGTCCAAAAAATTGGCTAGGATGAGTTATTGGTCTAGTTATAGGAACAATTTTTGGTTTACGCAAAGAACACTGAAATTTTTCATCAATTTTAGCTGCTTTAAAAAAAACTTTACGTTCTGATTCTGATAATAGTAATATGTCAGCACATTTTCGTACTGTATCATGATATTTAAGACTAGGCATTCTCCCATTTTTCCAATAATAAATGATTTGCCTATCTATTTGATCTGCTCGATATGCCAAACGGGAATCAGAGATACCAGTGCGCCTTGTATATTTACATAATAAATCTTTAAAACTATTATTAATCTTAGGCATAATATTTTATTTATTCAAGTGCGATTTAACCGATTGTTAAACGTAAGAGTCTACTTTTGTCAGTTTGTTAAATATAAACTATTTATAAAAATTTTCATAATCTTAAAAAAAGAAGTAATATGTTATACTGAAATTGATTTAACAATTAACTATAAATAAATATTATACAACATCTTATATTACTTAGATTTATGAACAAAAGCTTTGTTATATTGATTATCCTATTCATAGGCATAGGTTTATTTTCCCGTTTAGAGCCATTACTTGACGAACAACGTATGTTAAATACGGTATCTGAAGATGGTTATCTAATGATGACAATTGCCAGAAATATAGCTCTTGGCTCAGGAATGAGCACTGCCGAAGGAACTATACCAACCAATGGCACTCAGCCTTTAGCAACTTTTTTATGGTCTGGAGTATACTGGTTAGAAAATGGCGATAAAATTAATTCTATATTTTGGATTACTATATTGGAATGTCTAATCGCTACTTTAGCAGCTTTTTTGCTATGGAGATTTGGACTATATTTATTGAGAGAACGTCCCAAACATAATTATATTGCCAGTTTAGCCGCTGCTACTTGGTATGTAAGTCCATTTATTTCTAATCACACTATGAATGGATTGGAAACTGGACTTTATGGTTTAATGGTGATATTAGCAGTAATGTTCGTAATTAGCAGAACTAAATTGTGGACTATAAGCTATTCTATTTTATTAGGAATTTTCTTAGGATTAGTGTTTTGGACTCGTAATGATGCCAGTTTTTTAATTTTAGCAATTTGCTTAATTCACCTATTTATGGGAGAAAATAAGTTCTGGCAACGATTTTTGCAAGTAAATATTATGGGAATAACCTCGGTATTAGTAGCTTTGCCTTGGTTAATTTATAATAAACTGAATTTTGATAGCATAATGCCTATAAGTGGTCAAGCTCAAGCCTTAACAGCTGAATTAGGCCAAAATTTATATGCTTTGCCACCAGTATTAGTAGAATATTTCTTTGTGTTTTTACCGATTCCTAATAGTATACAAAAACTTACTCCTGTTATTTTACTTTGTATCGGAATTTTAATAGGAATATTTTTAATATTATCACGTTTATGGTCATACTTACAGTTGCAAGAACGTAGAATATTTGTATTAGTTGCAATTTATCTGACCGGATTTAGCTTATTTTATGGTTTATACTTTGGAGCTGCTCATTTTCTAAGCCGTTATTTCTTCCCTTTATCACCATTTTTAGCGATCTTATGGGCTGCTATAGTAGTTTGGGCGTGGCAAAAAATTCCTTGGCAAAAATTACGCTATGGAATGGCAATACTATTTATAGCTATAATTGTCGGTTTATTTGCTCGTAATCATCTGCTTAAAAATAAACATCAACATTTTCAAGTTGTAGAATGGGTTGCACAAAATGTTGCGAAGGAAACTTGGGTAGCAGCAGTTCAAACTGGAACTCTAGGTTATTTTCATGATCGGACGATTAATTTAGATGGTAAAGTTAATCCAGAAGCCTTGGAAGCTCGTAAACACAGACAAGTATTTCAATATATTTTAGATAAGAAAATTGAATATTTGGTTGATTGGGTTGGAATTGCTGAATGGGTGGAAAAACCACATGCTAAAGAATCGGTTAAACTTGAAAAATATTTTGAACTATTAGTGAAAGATTCAAACCAAAATTTAGCAGTATTACGCAAAAAATTATAAGGACTTTCTATGAAAAAAATTATATTTTATGGCTTAATATTAATAAGTTCATCAGTATTAGCTCGTCCAGAAATTATTAAAGAAGGTATTCTATATTATTCAGATGAATCCTTCCAAACTGGAATAATTAAAGATATTGTTGCTGAAAAAAACTATGAAGAAATTTATCAGTTTTATACTTATTATGAAGTATCTTACGATGCTGAAAGTAGAGTAAAAATATTTAAAGAATACAAAAAAAGTGAAGTTATATTTGAAGAACATTATCAATATGCAGCAGATGGTACGCCAACTAATATGCTATTAATACCAACAACTCAATAAATATGGCTTTAATATTAAAAATTCCTATTAAGACCACTATCCTATAGAAATATATATGCTAAATTACCTCAAGTATTTTCTGTTATGTAATCTGTTAATTTCAATAAGTTTATCAGCCAATGCTCAACTGACAAATAAAATCAATAAAATTTTAAATGCAACTTGTTTAGATGATAAGCAAACTTCTGTAAGCATAGTAGCAGCTTCAGATGGCGAATCGACTTATGCTTATAACATTTTTAAACCATTATTACCAGCTTCAGTTATGAAAATTATTACAACTGCTGCTTCTTTACATTATTTAGGGCCTGAATATCGTTTTAAAACCAAAGTTTTATATAATGGGAAACGTAGTAAACATACTATTCAAGGTGATTTAATTATGCGTGGTGGTGGTGATCCTAGATTTTCTACCGAAACACTTTGGCATATTGCTACTCAAATAAAAGATAGTGGAATCAATAAAATAACTGGTGATTTGATTATAGATTCTTATTTCTTTGATGAATATGATCGAGCACCTGCTTGGAAAATTGATCGTACTCAAAAACCTTATGATGCTAAATTGGGAGCTTTATCATTAAATTTTAATGCAATTGCGGTTCATGTTCTACCAGGAAATCAAACTGGTAATAAACTCAATATTTGGTTAGATCCAGCCCCAGATTATATTAAATTAATCAATAAAACTAAAACTATTAGACGTGGTAAAAATACAATATGGGCGAGTCGTAGAAAAAGTAATGATATTCTTGGTCAAGTAGAAATATTAGTGAAAGGTAGACTGCCTATCCGTTCCAAAGAAAAAACTATTCGTTTAAATGTAGAAAATCCTTCCCGTTATACCATTGAAACCTTTAGATTATTATTGCAAAAAGCTGGAATAGAAATACAAGGAATGACTAAAATTGCTACAGCTCCAACTAATGGCACTGAGCTTTATTCTCATTTATCAGAACCTTTGAGTTTAGTTTTAAAAGAGTTAAACACATTTTCTAATAATTTTACTGCTGAACAAATTATCAAAACTATTGCAGCTGAAAGATTTGGTACTCCTGGTTCTCATGCTGAAGGATTAAAATTAGTCACAGACTTTTTACGCATTATTAATGTTAATGATAAAGGAATAGCAATCGTTGATGGCTCTGGTTTATCTAGAAAAAATTTAATGACTACTAAAGCTATCACTGATTTACTCACTGCAATGTATTCAAAATTTGATTATGGACCAGATTTTATCAATGCATTACGAGTTTTAGGAACTAATGGTATAAATTCTAAACGGTTATCTGATTCTCCTGCCAAAGGTCAAATTAGAGCTAAAACTGGTACTTTAAGAAAAGTTAGTACTTTAGCTGGTTATGTAGCTAATCATTCAGGCAAAGTATTTAGCTATGCTTTATTTTTAAATAATAATCGCTGTGGATATTGGAAAGCCGATAAAATAGAAGACAAAATTGTTACAGCCATTTATGAATTTAGCGGTGATTAAAATATGTTAGTAGATTCGCATTGTCATTTAGATTTAATTAAAGATACTAATCCAGAACTTATAATAAAAGCTGCTCAGGCTAATGGAGTTGGGCATTTTTTAAATGTAGGACTGGAACTTGACCATATACCTGTTTTATTAGATATAGCTGATCGTTTTGAAAATGTGTCAACTTCAATAGGGATTCATCCTAATAACACTGATAAAATAACGGCTAACGTAGAAATATTAACAGAAGCCGCCGATAATTCTAATGTCGTTGCTATTGGTGAAACTGGATTAGACTATTTCCGATTAACAGGTGATGCCACCCAACAACAGCAACAGTTTAGAGTTCATATTAGAGCAGCTAAAGAAATCAATAAACCATTAATTATTCATAGTAGAGAAGCATCTGAAGATACTATTCGTATTTTACGAGAAGAACAAGCTAGTGAAGGAGTAATGCACTGTTTTGTGGAAGATTGGGATGTAGCTCAACAAGCTATGGAATTAGGCTTTTATATTTCTTTTTCTGGGATTGTAACTTTTAAAAATGCTAAAGATTTACAATTAGTTGCCAAGCTAATTCCATTAGAACGTATGTTAGTTGAAACTGATTCTCCATATTTAGCTCCAGTACCACATCGTGGCGAAACCAATCAACCAGCTTATGTAAAACATGTTGCTGAATTTATTGCTAAATTAAGAGAAGAATCTTTTACTACTATAGAACAAGCTACTACAGAAAATTTCTTTCGATTATTTAAAACTGCTCATTAAAATATTAAGATCAAATAACCTGTGATGAAATATGGTATTTCATCATAAGTAATTGGTTTATCTAATATTCATTCGTTACTTCATTTAGTTTCACAACTCTTTCCAAAAAACTTTCAAATTATATCGGGTCTATTGAGATAAAAATATGCTTATTAAACAATCAACTATCAATATAGTTGTAAGTATAGCTTTTTTAATTATGGCAACATTCCTCATAATAGGAGTTTATTATCTTAATCAAGCTATTTTAGAAGAAGAGCAAGCTATCATTGAACAAACTAAATTTAAACAATTAGGCATAGATTTAGCTGACGCTTCCGATTATTTGACTAGCGAAGCTCGTAAATTTGCGGTTACTGGAAATATTGAACATCTGCAACATTATTGGCGAGAAATTGAAATAACTAAAACTAGAGATAACGTTTTAATAAATCTTAAGAAATTAAAATCTCCTCAACAAGAATTAGATTTAATTGCTCTTGCCAAACAAAATTCAGATGCTTTAGTTGCTACTGAAACTCGTTCCATGCGTTTAGTATCAGAAGCTCTAACTATTCCAGAAAATAAAATGCATCCAGTTATTGCTACTTGGAAATTAAATTTAATCGACCAAAAATTAACTAATGAACAAAAAATGCAAATCGCTAGAGAAATTATGTTTGATGATAAATATAATACTGATAAGCATATCATTATGGAGCCAATTGCAAAATTTCAACAATTAATGAATATTAGGGCTGAACTTGAAGTCAAAATGCACAAACAAACAACTAGAATGGCAACTATGGCTTTATTCATACTAAGTGGCATTATTACCATTGGTATGATCGCTGTATTGTGGATTTTTCGAGTTTATCTGAGTATTCCAATAGCTAATTATATAAAAACTTTACATAATGATTATAGCTCAGATTGTATTTTGCAACCATCTGGAATAGAAGAATTACAGTTATTAGCTACTGCTTTTAATAAACAATTTAACCTTAATCAACAACAATTACACGATAATAAACTGTTAATAGAAGATATTGTACAAATATCAAAAAAACTAGCAGATGGTGATTTGCGAATAACTATACTGGCGGAATATAAAGGTGCTTTCAGTCAAATTAAAGACGCTTTAGAAATAGCAATATCTGGATTAAACGGCACTATTTGGCAAACTAAAGAAGTTGCCGAACAAGTAACCCAATCAATCACTAAAATACGTTCTATTGGTCAAAGTTTATCATCAAGTACCGAACAACAATCTGCTGCTATGGAAGAAGTTACTTCTAGTTTAGAAGAAAGTGATGCTCAGATTAAAAGCAATGCCGAAAATGCTAGTATTACCAATCAATTAGTCAATAATACTACTAATCTTGCTAAAGTTGGACAAGATAAGATGAAAAATATGATTGATGCTATGAATAATATTGCTAATTCTTCCCAAGAGGTTAGTAAAATAATTAAAGTAATTGATGAAATAGCTTTTCAAACCAATTTATTAGCTCTAAATGCGGCAGTAGAAGCTGCTCGTGCTGGAGAATATGGGCGTGGTTTTGCAGTAGTAGCTCAAGAAGTGCGTAACTTAGCTGGGCGTAGTGCTAAAGCCGCCAAAGAAACAGCCGAATTAATTGATGCTGCAAAAAATCAAGTTCAAGAAGGAGTTAATATTGCTAATGGTACTGCAACTACACTTAGTGAAATTGTACAAAACGTTGTTAAAGCTAGAGATTTAGTTGAAGAAATTGCCGCTGCTAGTAGAGAACAATCGGCTGGTATTTCACAAATTAATACAGCTATGGGACAGTTAAGTGAGGTGGTCTATAATGGTAGTCAACAGACTGATAAAATGGCTAGTATGGCAGATGAATTAACGAGTTTATCTACTAAATTACGTGATGAAACTGAACGGTTTAAACTCCAAAATAATTCTGAAAATATTACTACCCAACCAGAAATAGATAATTCTATGTTACAACAAATAGCTGATATATTAAAAAATTCTGGAGTTAAAAAAGTCCCAATAGAGCCTATTAATAATGAAAATGGCTATGAACATTTTTAACTTTCTAATATCACAATGAATCAAAATCCAGAAATACTTATTACCGGAATTCCACGCAGTGGTACTAGTTACTTGTGTAAATTATTACATAATATTCGAAACTGTATTATTATCAACGAACCCAAACAGATGTTTAAACGGTTAAATTCAGAAAAACTTTGGGAAGTTGTTAATTTATATCAACAATTACGAGAAAATATTTTAGCTGGTAAAACTATTGAAAATAAGCTTATGGATGGACAGGTAATTGAAAATACGGTTATTATTGATGAGCAATCTACTTATAATCCAACTGTTAGTAAACCAGATTTTTTACTAGGAACTAAAAATACTCTTGGTTATATGGCAAGATTACCGCAATTACGAGTTGTCTTTCCGTATGCTACTATAATTGCTAATATAAGAAATCCAGTAGATACAATAGCTTCTTGGAAATTAAGCTTTCCACATCTCAAAAATGCCGATGTTGCTAATTTTGTTGTGGGATATGTTGATGATCCATTGCTTTCTGTCTGGCAACAAGAACGTTTACAAATTATAGCTAAAACGACGGATATTATTGTTAAAAGAGCTTTATTATGGAAATATCTTGCAGATTGGTTACTTAAAAATAAACAATTTATTACTATAATCAAATATGAAAAATTGGTAACTGAACCTATAGAAACTATAGCGGCAATTTTAGCTCAAGTTATTAATGCACCGGAATTAAATCCTATTAATCCTATTATCCCATCACAGATTAAACAACATATTTTAGCCAAACATGAAAGGAAAATTATTAAAGATATTTGTGAAGAAAGTGCAATTAAATTAGGTTATTTAGAGCTATAGCCGGAGTTCAAAATTTACTCTTCTATTTTTTGTCTGAATCAGAATTCACAGAATAATACCAACGAACCATCCTGAAAATCCTTTAATCTGGTAAATCCTGATTCAGACAATTACTTTAATCCCTTATAAATAGCCATTTATTTCCAACTACTAAAAACCCAAATTGCGAACCATATCACCAAAATCCTCAACCTAGCCAAACAACAAGTAGAAGCTATTATTTTAGGAGAAATTCCATGAAAAAACTAGTCATATTATTAATACTTTCCACTCATATTCAAGCCGAAGTAATTACTGATGGCACACTAGGCCAGAAAATTAATTTACCTGGCTCAAATTTCCAAATTACTTCAGATTTAGGTCAACAAGATGGTGGTAATCTCTTCCATAGTTTCCAAGATTTCAATTTAAATAGCTCAGAAACAGCTACCTTCTCTGGATTAAATTCTATTCATAATATTATCAGCCGAGTAACCGGAGGCAATCCTTCTAATATCGATGGTTTAATCCGTTCGACAATTCCCAATGCTGATTTCTATTTCCTTAATCCGTACGGAATCATGTTTGGAGAAAATGCTAAATTAGACGTGCAAGGAAGCTTTCATGCCAGTACTGCAGATTATTTACGTTTGGGAGAAAATGGACGATTTGATGCTCAAAATCCGAGTGATAGTTTATTGACGGTTGCCTCAGTGGAAAGTTTTGGTTTTTTAGATGATTCAGTTGCATCTATATCAATTCAAGGACATGGGGAACTCAATCAATGGGATAATATTGGATTAATCGTGAATGAAGGCAACACATTGTCTTTAATAAGTGGTGATATAACAATTAGTAATGGTAATTTCACTAACAATATTGAATATATTCAACAATTAGAATTATCTACCGAATCTGAACCAAATTTAAGATTAACAGATATTGCCGCTCCATCTGGCCGAATCAATTTAGTAGCAGTTGCATCACAAGGCGAAGTTAAATTAGGTGATGATTTCATAGATATATCATCTTTTACTAAACTAGCAGATTTGCATATAACTGGTAAGTCCATGATACAAACAAGCGGTAAAGCCGGAGGTTCTATTTTTATTCGTGGTAAACTGTTAAAAATGGTTGATAGTATAGTAGAAAATAATATTTTAGGTGATAAAGATGGAGGAATAATCAACATTCAAGTGGATAGCTTACTTGCGGAGAAAAGCTCTAAAATTTCAGCTAAAGTTATGGATATCGGTAATGGTGGTTCTATTGATATAATAGCTAATAAAATGAGTCTAACTGGGGCTTCAGCTGTCATTAGTAGTACCACTTCTGTTGGAAAAGGTGGCAATATTAACATTAAAATAAACGGAGATTTAGATATTCATGGGCAAAGTCCGGTTGGTTATTCAAGTTTAATTTCTGCTAGTGCAATTAATATGTTAACCGGTACTGGTGATGCAGGTTATCTTAGTATACAAGCAAAGAACCTAAATATAACAGATGGTGGTACTATTGCTAGTTCATCATTTGCTTTGGGTAAAGGCAATGGTGGTAACGTTATCATTGATGTTGCTGACACTTTGACAATTGACGATGGCTTTACTATTCCGCATCCTATGTTTGCAAAGATGGGGCTACCACTTTTAGAATTATTACACAGTGCTATTGCAGCAACAGCTAATGGAGGAGCTGATGCTGGGACAATTGATGTAACTGCACGTAAAATTGTGCTTAGTAATGGAGGACATATCCTCAGCAATACCGAACATAATGGCAAAGCTGGTTCTTTGAATATTAAAGCTGAAGAATTAATAATAAAAGGCCATTATGTTGGTAGAATGATATTTTATAGTGGTCTTACGAGTAATTCCATGAATCCTGGAAATAATTCTGGTGATGCTGGTAATATTTCAGTACAAGCAAATAGGATATATTTGACTGACGGCGGTGTAATATCTACCACTGCTGCTAATGCTGGTGGCGGTAATATTCATATTGAAACTCCTAATTTGTTATATTCCAATACTGGACAGATTACTACTAGTGTACATGGTGGTACAGAAAATGGCGGTAATATTAATATTGAAAATCCAACTTTTGTGGTATTAAATCAAGGTCAAATTAAGGCACAGGCAGAAGATGGTCAAGGTGGCAATATAAATATTAAATCAGAGCAATTTATTACCTCTCCAGATAGTTTAATCAGTGCTTCTTCAAATTTGGGTTTGGATGGTGAAATAAATATTGACTCCCTTGATATTAATATGGAAGGATTTTTAGTGATATTATCAGACGATGTTGTGGAAGCTAGTAATTTAATGAAAAAAACATGTAGTATGCGAGGAAGTAGTTTTGTGGTTAATAAAATTAATGGCAGTCCTCCAACTCCTCATGATTATCAAGCAGCACGGTATTTGCCTAATGTTGGTACAGAAATAGTTTCTAAAAACATAGATGAAAAATTTGTTATTTCAACTTGCAAACGTTTTTGAACAAGATTTCTTTAGTATAAGACAAAAAATATAACCTATTTATTTTATTAGTAGTTAAATGTAGACTGGGTATAACGAAATTAATCCCAGCAAAACCTTTATTTAATGAAATGCTGGGTTTCGTTGTCACTCTATCTAGCCTACAAAGTTTTGTCTTGTACAAAGAAAATAAGTTCAATTTGTCTGTTACAACTAAAGCAATTCATTCAAGTATCACATCTTATATAATTAAATAATTTACTCAATATTGAAGAATTAATTTCTGCACTTTGGAATTGGTTTTAAGTTTAAAATATTACATTAAAAATCATCTTCATCCTCTATGATAACATTCCTTTTTTTTACTTCATCTATAAATATTTTTAGACTAGGATTTTCTTTGTAATGTTTTATTAAAGCTTTATATTTACAATATTTTTTAGAAATAAATTCATAATATTCTGGATTTTTAGCATTCTTATCAATTGTGAATTTTTCTTTCTTATTAATAGCTTGGTTTAGAGTTTCTAGACAATTAACCAATTTAGATTTTTTATTATCTGTATAATAGAGAGGTAATAACCAACATTCTGTTGAATGTACTGAAATAGCAAAAATTATTTTGTTATAATTTGTTTGATAATATAATTCTCCAATTGAATTAACTAATTTTACTATGACTTTTTCAATTAACTCTTCGGGAAGTAATTTTTTTTCCATTTTCAGAATGAGGAATTCCATAACCATCAGGCTTGTCAGATACATCGGTGTCTATTTGAACAATAAGATAATCATGAAATATCAATGATTCTTTAAATTCATTAGATTCACAATACTCTACAACTTTGCTCCAGCTTCCATAATTTTTTGATCTATTCCTATCTACTTCGTCTCTTAATGGTTGTAATTCATTAAATTCTATATTGTCTGTATTGAAATAGCCAATTAAAATGTTTTCAATAACAATTTGGTCGGTAATTCCTTCTGTGATTAGTCCAAAAGTAGCCATATTAAAAATTCTTAGGAAGTCCTCCAATATAACCTCTTAAAAATGCTTCTGACATTCTTACTGGTTTTTCTCCTTCTGGAGTCTCTGGTTTTAAAAAACGTTTTATTTTGGTATAACCAGACCGATTACGAGAAACAATAAATAGCCTTTGTTCATCATCATCCAAGTTTAAACCATCTAAAATAGCTGGGTTATGAGTTGTAAAAATAACTTGCTTATCATATTTTTTAGCTAAATCAGTTAATTCTTTTATTAATCGTCGACACAATTTAGGATTAAAAGATGCATCAATATTATCAATTGCAAAAAACTTAGGAGTGTCACTGCTGATAAAAAGACAGAAATAAAATAATAGAAATAAAAATCCTTCATTAGTACTTCTTTGATCAAAGCTTAATTCTTGGTCTAAATAACGATCTTCAATCTGAATAGCTTTTTCACCAATAGATAAATTGTCAGGAATTTTAAAATCTTTAAACCAGCCTATTAATTTAAGTCTTTCTTTAATTTCATCTATTTTTTCTTTATCTGAGCTTAATACTTGTAATAATTTAAATAAACCTTCGCCATTTATTCCTAATGGACGAATTTGACCTTCTTCTCTGAATTTGCGTAGGCATTGATATTCTGGGGAATATATCAAATAGTTAAAGATGTATAACATTTCTTTTTTAATTTGTGGGTGTTTTGATTCTTTCTTTAAAACTAGCAAAAATTCTTTTGTAATAAATGATATATATTCTTTACGTTCTTTATCAGATTTTTTTTTAATTTCATCAAGCTCTTCATCAATTTTTTGTTCTATTTCTTTTAAAAAATCTTCTTTTATATTATTTAATGTAAATAATTCAAAATCTTTTTTATTTTCTTTATTCCATTTAGAATAAGTATCATTATCGTTTTGTAAATTACAATGAAAAGCTATTTTTTCATCTCCTATCATAGATATTTTTATTTCTTTATCTATATTATCTTTATCAAAAGCAGATCGCATTAATTTTGGTTTTGTTTCTCTAATTCCTTTTGGAGCTAAAAATTCATTATCCAATTTATCATCAGCGGCAGCAGCCGCAAAAGCAATAGCTTCTAAAATATTACTTTTACCACAGCCGTTTTCCCCAATTAAAACTGTAACTCGGCCAAGTTCTAATTTGAGTTTTTGGATAGATTTATAATTTTCTATACGGATTTCTTTTATCATTTTGTTCAGGTTTTCTTAATATTTATCTATTATAGCATTATATTAATTTTGGATATCTGATGTTACACACATATAGCACTTCACGAAAAAGTAAAATCCAAAAATAAAGACGTGGAAAAATCAATGAAGCTCTTGGGAATAATATTGATGCAATTTAATATTTCAGTCAAGCCATAGAATTATAATCTTAAAGTAGTGGAAATTTTTATTGACGTGGATATACTTAAATTACGAACTTGGCAAAAATTATTACGTGAATAACTTAAATAAAATTTGGAAACGATATTGAAACTGCACTAAACAAGTCCAATTTGTCTGTTGCAACTAAAGCAATTCATTCACCATCACATCCTATATAATTAAAATTTTTAAACAAAATATTGATAATTAAATAATTTACTCAACATCTATGAATATAGTTACGAAAACCAAGATATAAGAGACAAATAATATGTTAGTAAAATTAGTTCGTGAAGGCTTAGGCCGTACCATTGCCTTAGGTAATTATTTAACCTTACCAAAACCAAAACAGCGTACAGAAACTGAGCAGAAAACAGTTGATGATAAAGCCAAACAATTATCTTTATATCAATTTTATGCCTGTCCTTTTTGTATTCGTACTCGTAGAGCTATTCATCGGCTAAATGTACCAATTGAAATACGTGATGCTCAAAATGATAAGGAACATCGTAATACGTTGCTGAATGAAGGAGGGAAATTGCAAGTACCATGTTTGACAATTAATGAAAACGGTAAAACCCGCTGGTTATTTGAATCTGCTGAGATTGTTAATTATTTAAACCAACAATTTAATTAGTTATAGCATTTTTACGTTTCGGGAAATACACTATGCTCCATTCCCGAAACAATCATCAGTGATGACCTCAAAAAATCTGTTAGGTATTAAATACTTATCAGGATTACCACTACTGGATATGGAGAAAGAGCAAGTTTAAAAATATTTGGACTCAATACTATTTCTTAAGAAGAATTCGATTTAAATCTGTGTAAGCGTAAACTATTGGTGACTACCGAAACACTGCTAAATGCCATAGCGGCGGCTGCTAAAGCTGGATGTAAAGAACGTAACATTATTGGTACGGTAGTGAAAGGATATAATACTCCCATTGCAATTGGAATCAATAATACGTTATAACTAAATGCCCAGAATAAATTTTGTTTAATAATTTGCATGGTCGCTTTACTAAGAATAATTGTCTCAGATACAGAACGTAAATCTCCTCGCATTAAAGTAATATCAGCCGTTTCCATCGCTACATCCGTACCAGTACCAATAGCAATTCCCACATCCGCCTGAGCTAAGGCTGGAGCATCATTAATTCCATCTCCAACCATTGCCACTAAGCCTTCAGTTTGTAACTGTTTTATCGTTTGGCTCTTTTGTTCTGGTAAAACTTCAGCAATTACCTGAGTGATTCCCACTTGTTTAGCAATTGCCATTGCAGTAGCTTTATTATCACCAGTTAACATGATAACTTTTAAACCCAAATTTTGCATTGTAGTAATAGCTTCTTGTGAGCTTTCCTTCACTGTATCAGATACTGCAATTAAACCTACTAATTCTTCATCTACAACAACTTGAATCACAGTTTTAGCTTCATTCTGTAATTTATCTACCGTAGTTATAAGATTATCTGGCATATCAAGTAACTTACTTACGGATATTTTTTTATCTTCTATCGTAGCCACAATCCCTTGGCCACTAATTGCGGTAAACTGTTTTGGTTCTGTTAAGGAAAGCTGTTTAGCAAGAGCAGCTTGGACAATTGCTTCACCAAGTGGATGTTCACTACCACGTTCGGCTGAGGCGGCTAATCGTAAAATTTCAGCTTCGGCTAACTGTGCTAATATTATTATATCTGTTACAGTTGGCTTACCATTAGTGATCGTACCAGTTTTATCTAGGACAATAGTTTTAAGTTTATGAGCTTGTTCAAGAGCTTCACTATTTTTAAATAAAATCCCTTGTTCTGCTCCTTTACCAGTTCCAACCATAATTGCAGTTGGAGTAGCTAATCCCAAGGCACAAGGACAAGCTATTACTAAAACAGCTACCATTCTAATCATTGCAGTAGTAAAATCAGTTCCAACTCCTAACCACCAGATTAATAAAGTAATAATAGCAATTCCAATAATAGCCGGCACAAAAATACTGGCTACTTTATCAGCTAAATGTTGAATTGGAGCTTTGCTGCCTTGAGCTTCTTGAACTAAACTAATAATTTGAGCCAGAGCAGTTTCAGAACCAACTTTAGTCGCAACAATTTTCAACAAACCTTGCTGATTCAAAGTAGCTCCAATAACCGTATCATTAGGCTGTTTTTGGATTGGTAAGCTTTCCCCGGTCAACATGCTTTCATCAACTGATGAACTTCCTTTAATTACTTTGCCATCAACTGGTATTTTTTCTCCAGGTCGTACAATGAGAATGTCATCAACCATAACCGATTCAATCGGAATATCATTTTCCACACCATCACGAACCACTTTGGCAGTTTTAACTTGTAAGCCAATCAATTTTTTAATAGCTGTACCAGTTTTACTTTTTGCTTTAACTTCCAGTAATTTACCTAATTTTATCAGAGTTATGATCATAGCAGCAGTTTCAAAATAAACATGTTCGCCTAAATTAGTATTTAATAGCACTGCTACGCTATAAAAAAATGCTACTGACGATCCCATTGCAACTAATACATCCATATTAGCCGATTTATTTTTCAATGATTTCCATGAACCAATGTAATAATCCCAACCTACATAAAATTGCACTGGTACAGCCAGCAAAAACATCAACCAATTTATATAACTAGCATGGCTCCAAATCCCTAATAAATCAAAATCTCGTCCCATACTTAGCAAAAATAAAGGTAAGGTAAAAACTACTCCTAACCAAAATTTATAAGTTTGCTCAGTAACTTCATTAGATTTTGACTGCTCTATATTGGTCGTAACAACTCCATAACCAGCTCGTTTAATCGCATTGCTAATATTATTGGAATTAGTTTGATTGGGTAAGTATTCTATAACAGCTGTTTCAGTTGCAAAATTAACGTTAGCAGTTATAATTCCTGAAGTTTTTTTCAATAAAGTACGTTCCACTGTAGCAACACAATTGGCACACATCATCCCAGTGATAGCCAATTCAATTTTAGTAGTTGGCACAGCATAACCTATAGCTTTTATTTTAGTAATAATATCTTTAATTTTTAATAATTTAGGATCAAAGGAACAAATTACCTGTTCAGCAGCATAATTTACATTTACCGTTATAATCCCTGGCATTTTTTTTAAATTACGCTCAACTGTATTAGAGCA
>DAOUSL010000149.1 GCA_030627235.1 Thioploca sp. | reverse complement strand
TTAAGTTAAGAAAATAAGGTTTTTGGAGTTCAAAGCGTTAGCTTTGTAAGTATTTAATTTATAAGTTAATAATATCAAAGCTTCGCTTTGGACTCCACTAAATTTTCCTTAACTTAATGGTATTGAGGCTCTGCCTTGGTACTTATGTGGCTCTGCCACTTGTGATTAAATGGCAGAGCCATTTGGAGTAAATACCAAGGTAGAACCTTGGCACTAGTAACTAGTAAACTCCAGTTTGGTAGGATTGGTGAAGCATAAACAACCATTAATTGATTTCTGATTCTACACAGCAATTTAACTAAATAATGATCGTGGTTTTAATAACTCAATTACGCTTTCGTACCATTTTATAGTTCGATGTGGAGTTTTCATTTTTCCAATACCAAGGTCTTGATATTGTGCATGTTTAAGACCTTCTTTAGTTAGTCTATAATACAAGTTTTTTTTGGAATCACGATGGTTGGTTTGTAAGCCTAATTCTGTTAACAGTTTATTAACTGGTCGTGCATTTTTTAAACCAACATATTTATCTATCTCTGAAGGAATCAACAAAGCTTTTTGGACTTCAGCAACAGGAGATTCCAAGTTAAATAATGCTAAAACATCACACTTAAATTCTTCCTTAATAGCATTGTTGAGAGCAATATTTTTAGCATTGCCTATAATGCTGAGATTATCTAACTTTTTAGCTTTGGCTTGAGTAAATTTAATAACATCTTGGATTGATGATTCATTAGGATTTAGTGATACTGAACCTTCTTTAAGAAGTTCAAATACCCAGCTTGACACTAGAACAGCAAATATTGGACTACACCATTGGGCAAGGTTAATTGAAACATAAGGATGTACCCATGTTCCTTGTTCTTCAGGAGTACCACCTTGCATAGTTTGTATAAGTTGTTGATTTTGTTCCGTTACGCCAATTGGCGTAACGGGATTTTTATCAATAAAATCAGATAGTTCTATTAAAAAACTCTTAGTTGTTTTAGTACGAAGATAATTGTTTAAGCGTTTACCAGAAGCTTGACACATGTCTGTAGCGTTTAAATAGCCATCACTGGAACGTTGACGAATTGTAGCACCATGAAAATCACGGCTTATTAATTGAGTTGTCATTTAGACACCTTACAGTGGTTATTAAATACAGAAATTTTATTTTAAACACTTAGCAGAGCGGCATTCTGTAATTACCTCTCGTTTCGGAAGCTATCCTAGCTAAGTGAGTATTAAATTGTAATGATTTTTTATTTAATTGTCAAATTAAAGCGTCATACACCAAAATTATAGCATTTAATTCTAATCACTGTGCTTGCCAGGCCATTCTGAAAGTAATTTTGCCGAAGCTTTATCAAGTCGAAAACCAACCATAATTTAGGCTAGTTTTTTATGTTAAAATATTCTGTAATCATATTATTTACCACAAAAATATTACCGCAATAATTTATTTTGAAAACTTGGAAGCAACCATAAAGTATGACAACTGAACACACTCCTGCCATGCAGCAATATCTGAATATTAAACAAGAATATCCTGATATGCTGTTATTTTTTAGGATGGGCGATTTTTATGAACTATTTTTTAAAGACGCAGAACAAGCAGCTAGATTATTAGATATTACGCTCACCTCACGCAGTAAAAAAAATGGCAATGATATTCCAATGGCTGGAGTACCATTTCATTCGATAGAAAATTATCTGGCTAAATTAGTACGGCAAGGTGAATCAGCAGTGATTTGCGAACAGATTGGCGATCCAGCAACTACTAAAGGTCTGATGGAACGTAAAGTAACCAGAATTATTACTCCAGGTACTTTAACTGATGAAGCTCTATTGGATGAAAGACAAGAAAGCTTATTAGCAGCGGTGCATATAGTTGATAATATAATTGGAATTGCAACTCTTGATTTAGCTAGTGGTAGATTTGCATTATTGGAAGTTCTAAACCAAGCTTTATTATACAGTGAATTGGAAAGATTACGACCTGCTGAATTATTAGTGAGTGAAACCAGCCAACTTAAATTACCTAAATTTCCAATCCGTAAACAGCCAGCTTGGTATTTTGAATTAGATACTGCTCAACGTTTATTGGTACAACAATTTGGCACTAAAGATTTGGCTGGTTTTGGTTGTGAGCATCTAACTACCGCATTACGAGCTGCTGGTTGTTTACTACAATATGCTAGAGAAACGCAACGTACTAATTTACCTCATATTCAAGGTTTATATTGGGAACGACGTGAAGATAGTATTTTTCTTGATATTGCCAGTCGTCGAAATTTAGAACTTGATAGCCGTTTATTGGGTAAACAAGAATATACTTTAGTTAATATTATGGATGAATGTTCTACTCCAATGGGTGGTAGGATGTTGCGAAGGTGGTTGCATCGACCATTGCGTAATATAGCTACATTACAAGCACGACATCATAGCATTGGAACTTTATTAACCCAACAATGTATTGACACAATTTATCATCAACTTCGTACAATTGGGGATATTGAACGTATTTTAGCTCGAGTAGCCTTAAAATCAGCTAGACCAAGAGATTTGGCTCAATTAAAAACTGCACTAGCCGAACTACCAAGCTTACAACAACAATTAGAACAATTACAAAGTCCATATTTACAAATATTAGCTAAAAAAATCGGAACATTTCCAATTTATCAACGTCTATTACAAGCAGCAATCGTTGAAAAACCTCCAATGTTATTACGAGATGGAGGAGTTATTGCTGGCAATTATGATTCAGAATTAGATGAGTTACGCAGTTTAAGTGAAAATGCTGGTCAATATTTATTAGATTTAGAAAATCGAGAACGAGAACAAACTGGAATCTCAAATCTAAAAGTTGGTTTTAACAAAGTACATGGTTATTATATTGAAATTAGTCGTACTCAAGTTGCTAAAGCTCCAACTCATTATATGCGTCGGCAAACTTTGAAAGCAGTTGAACGTTATATCACTGACGAACTGAAAGGATTTGAAGATAAAGTTTTAAGTGCTAGAGGCAGAGCTTTAAATCGGGAAAAATATTTATATGAAATGTTGCTGGATAAATTGTTAGAATCATTAGCAGAATTACAAGTTTGTAGTTCCGCTTTAGCTGAATTAGATGTATTGAATAATTTTGCTGAACGAGCTGATACCTTAAAATTTTATTCACCACAATTTACTAATAATGAACAAATTACAATTATCGAAGGTCGGCATCCAGTAGTCGAAGCAGTGCAAGACGAACCTTTTATGCCAAATGATTTATATTTAGATTTAAACAAACGTATGTTATTAATCACTGGTGGCAACATGTCTGGTAAATCAGTTTATATGCGGCAAACTGCATTGATTATACTACTCGCTCACATTGGTAGTTTTGTCCCAGCTCAACAAGCTATCATAGGTCCGATTGATGCAATTTTTACCAGAATTGGAGCTAATGATGATTTAGCAGGTGGACGTTCTACTTTTATGGTGGAAATGACTGAAACCGCTAATATTTTACATAATGCTACGAAAAATAGTTTGGTTTTGATGGATGAAGTTGGACGTGGTACTAGTACGTTTGACGGATTATCTTTAGCATGGTCTTGTGCAGAATATTTATCTCAGAAAACTAATTCTTACACTTTATTTGCTACTCATTATTTTGAATTAACAAGGTTGCCAGACAGTTTACATAATGTTATTAATGTGCATTTAGATGCGGTAGAACAAGATGATAAGCTAATTTTCATGCATTCGGTAAAAGAAGGGCCTGCTAATAAAAGTTATGGTTTACAGGTAGCATTACTGGCAGGAGTACCTAAAACAGTGGTTAATCGAGCTAAAAAACATCTTAAGCAATTAGAATCTCAAAAGTTGCAAATGGCATCTTATCAAACAGAATTATCCTTATCACCTCAACCAGTTCCAGAAAATCCAGTGATAGATCATATTAAACAATTAACACCGGATGAAATGAGTCCTAAACAGGCTTTGGAAATGCTTTATACTTTAAAAAAGATAGTTAATTCATAACGGTTAGCTAAATTTTACTAATTATAATCTTCTAGTTGGTTTTAAATCGGGACGTTTTAATGAACTTTCTTCTTCTACAACTTGATAACTATTTTCATAATTATTTACATTGGAACTAACAACTTCTTGTTGTCTAGCAATATAAGAATCGATTAATTTACCTTGAGTATTCAATTCTTCATCAAGCATTAAAAATACTTTATCTATTAAACCAAATACTTGATCTTCATTTTTTGCTAAAGGTAATTCGTCAGGTATAAGTTTATTAATCTGCTCAATACTATTAAATTTAGTGTTAATTGTTTGAGTATCAGTAAGTTTAAGATAACTCATTTTTTTATTTATTTCATATAATTGTTGAGCTTCAACTCTTTGTTCATCAGTACCATTTTGTATAACATCTCGTAAAAGTTTTTGGATTCTGTTATCTTCATCTTCAGCAAGATATGCACGTACAGTATCTAATTTATCTTTCATTTTATCAGATTTTTTAGGTAATTCAACTGAGTCAGATGGTAAGACTTTTTCTTCTGTATTAGGATTTTTCTTATCGATTACTTTTTTACTCCGAAAAATTGAGGAAAATAATAGTAATAATAAAGAGATACTAACTAGACCAGTTAAAACTAAAAATAAAATTTGATGGATATATCCGAAACTGTAAAACCATGCTTCTATATCATTCCAAATGGATTGGATTAAAGTAAAAGATTCTAATTCATCAGATTTATTATTGATTGATACTTGTGAGATAACAGCTGGTTTTATATTATGGTCAGGAACAATTGTTTCAAAGGTCTTTGTAGAGGTAATCTTAATTTTAGTGTTTGGTTCTACAATTGGTTTTGTAGCTGGAATTTTTGAAATAGATTGTTCTTTAGTTGATTCACAGGTGATCTGTTTATTACGAAAGTTTTTCCATTCATTATGCTGGCGATAAAATTCATTAACAGCCTTTTTTTTAGTCAATTCTTGCATATTTAGAGGAATTTGTAATATTTTACCAATTCTTAATGTGTTAAGATTGCAAGGAATTTGGAAAGCTTGAGGATTAGCTTTAAGCAGAGATAACATAGCTTGATAGCGAGTTATGGATTTATTAGGACGAACTTTACCAGCAATATTCCAGAGCAAATCTCCAGCTTTAGTTGGCCCATAGGTCTGGGCAATTGTTAAGTTCGTTATGGTTAATAAAATTATCAGTGTTATAGTTTGCATAATTAATTTGGATTTAAATTGGCAATTAAATCTTCCCACTTGATATAGTTATGATGTGTCCCTTTGAGAGGATATTTAGTGATGATGTTTTCTTTATAATTAATCATATTTTCTGTATCATATTGCATTTCTACTCTTCCTCTTACAACATCATCAATCAATGTAGTTCTTCTAAGATAAAATAAAATATATTTTGTTTTTTTTATTGGGATATGTTCATCTGGAAAAAATATTTTAAATAAATTAAACAAATAATCTATGAAAATTTTAGAATTTATTAATTGGGTTTCATATTCATTAGGTTTTGGTTTTTTAGATTTTAACTCACAAAAAAATAGATACAATTCATTACTTTCATAGTAAAAAATAATATAATCACATCTTTTATTAATATATTCTCTTTCAGCATTTAAAAATTGATTTATACATTGTTTCATATTGCCATTATCCTTATATTCTTTAATTATTTCTTTGTCTAAGTTAAAAACAAATACATTATCAGGAATTTGGGTAATTATAACTTCTTTTAAAGTATCATCTTCTGTTTGTTTTTCCTCAAGTCTAATTTGGTTACCTTCAATATTTGTTACAAGTTCAGGATTAATGAGATTATGTAATTTCATTTAGTCCAACCAATCATCAATAGCAGAAACAATTTGATTTGATGTCTTGTTAATCTGAACGATTGCATCATCAAAACCGCTCTGTATCATGCCATATTCATCTATTTCCACTTGGGAAACTGTCCCATCGGTATTTGCAATATAAGCTTTCAAATCTTTGGCTTGTAAAATATCATTTGGTTGATAATCATATTCTTCCATAAGTTTTGATTTTTCTGGAAACTCATTGGATAGCATTAATAAGTTATTAAGTTCTTTGATAATATAATTACTATGAGTAGTGACAAATACTTTAATACCAACATTGACTAATTTTACTAATAAACGAGCTATTTTAATTTGATTTCCAGGATGTAAATTTAATTCTGGTTCATCTATAAATAAAATATCACCTTTTTTAGCTTTATGTTTAAGCCATACATGCAAATCAAATAAAGCTAAAGCTGAGGCTGAAGCCATATAATAGGGTAAAGCTTTACCAGTCTTTTTATCTATTATTACTCTATTACCATTTATGATTGCATATTCGATTCCTAACATGTCTTCAATATAGATAACTAGTTCTGGATACTCTTCTTTTAAAAAACTATTTGATTTAATTAAATTATAATAATCTCTAGTAAAATCAATATTATTTTCAATTGGTAAAGCAAACCGAGCAAGTTTTTCTTCTAATAAATCCAAGTCACGAGTTTTAGTTAACTCTTTTATTAAGTCATTCTTATGTTTGTCTAATTCTTTTTGGAATAACTGAATGCCAGTTCTTTCGGCAGAAATTATAAACGCTTGTCGAAATATTCTACCAAAATAATACATATACAAAACTAACTCAATTACTGACGATTTTGTTTCTAGTTCATTAGCATTTTCAATTGTTATTTCTAAATTATTATCTTTTTTAATTGCTATGACGCTACAAACATTATCATCATTTTCTTCAATTTTGGTTTTATATTTAAAATTATCTTCTTGGATTACAGAACTAAATATATTAAATTTAGAATCGGAAAATTCTTCAATATTTACATTAAAAATATTTTGCAAATTTTGGCTATACAATTCTCCTAATTTATTATTAATAATAACTAATTCTTCCTCTAATGTTTTTAAGTCAATATAGGTAACTTTTTTAATTTCCAGTGAATTAAATTTCTTTACCTCCACAAATAGAGAAACCAATTTATACAAAAAACCATATATAGAATAAGTAATATAAGTCTTGCCAGTGTTATTTTTACCGCAAATCACCGTCAATTCACCAAGTTCTATCTTGGCTTCCTTAATAGCACCGATATTTTTTAATTCAAAATACATGGTAATTTCCTTAAAATTTTAACCATTCAATCCAACTAACAACCGCTCGTGAATATTATCAAATCCACCATTGCTCATAATCACAATATGATCGCTATCTTTAGTGGTTGAGACTAAATGTTCTATTATAAACCCAACATTATCAAACGTTTTTGCATGAGGTAATTCTTCGGATAAATCAAATCGATTATATAAAATAATTTCATCAGCAATATTTAAAGCAGCAACTAATTGATTATTATGAATATCCATTTTCATCGTATTAGAGCGAAATTCAACAACTGCAATGATCTTCTGTTGCCCAACTTTATGCCGTAAAGCGTTCAATGTAGCAGCTATAGCAGTTGGATGATGGGCAAAATCATCATAAACACTAATACCATTTATTATTCCACGTAATTCTAATCGGCGTTTTACATTCTGAAACTTACTTAATGCCGTACAAGACTGTTCAATATTTACGCCAACATGGTTAGCACTTGCTATTGCAGCTAAGGCATTATCAATATTATGTTGCCCAATTAAATCCCAATTTACTGTTGCCACTTGTTTTTGATAATTTACTTCAAATTCGCTATTATCTGATATTAATGATTTAGCTGACCAATCACCACCAGAAAATGATTCTAATGGAGTCCAACAACCTTGTTCCAATACAGAATCTATAGCAATATCTGGTTTATTATGAATAATTAATCCAGTGCTAGGCACAGTTCTAACTAAATAATGGAATTGTAGTTGGATTGAGGCTAAATCTGGAAAAATATCAGCATGATCATACTCTAAGTTGTTTAATACCAAGGTTTTAGGATGATAATGAATAAATTTAGAGCGTTTATCAAAAAAAGCACTATCATATTCATCGGCTTCTACCACAAAAAATTTACCAGTGCCTAATCTGGCCGATACTCCAAAATTTTCTGGAATCCCACCAATTAAAAACCCTGGATTTAAACCTGCATCATCTAAAATCCAAGCCAACATACTAGAAGTTGTGGTCTTTCCATGAGTACCAGCCACTGCTAATACCCAATATTTGGATAAAATATGTTCTGCTAACCACTGTGGCCCTGATATATAAGCTAAATCTTGGTTAAATACCGCTTCAACTTCTAGGTTACCACGAGACAAAGAATTGCCTATAATAACGTAGTCAATACTTGGCATTAAGTTTGCTTGTGAATAGCCATTATAACATTTAATTCCTAGTTTTTCCAATTGGATACTCATAGGAGGGTACACAGCTGCATCAGTACCAGTAACCATGTGACCTTGTTGTTTTGCTAAAATAGCAATCCCAGCCATGAAAGTACCACAAATCCCCAATATATGTATGTGCATTATTTTATTATCGGTATAACTTAGTTTAAAACGCTAAAGGTTAAGATTGAAATAAGTATAGTCAAAGCAAAACTGGCAAACATTGGGATTTCTAAAGAATTACGCAAAATATGTGCATAAACGATAAAATTCCATATTACCACTACAAATAATAATAATACTAATAAATCTGCTTGATTATTGCTTAAGCCTTTTTGGCCAATCATAAATACTAATGGAATCGTCGGTATTCCAAATATTATATTAATACCTGCCAATGCAGTTATCGTTTGGGTAAATCTTGCAGCACGAGAGGCGATATATAATAAACTACCGATCAATATTATGAGTAAACTAGTATCTATGATGGCTGATAACAATGCTTTAGCCAATGATATTTGGATTATCGATAGCATTAAACTAATAGTGGTATAAATTATTAAAGTTAAACCTAGTAAAATTTTTGAAGATGGTAAATCTTGTGGGCCTATGCGTAAACGGCAAATATCAAAAAAAGCTCGTGCAATAATATTTAATGAGTTCATAAGTATTTGGGTAAAATTATCCTGATATAGTTTTTTGTAAAATGTTAGAGTATATTATTAATATAGTAATTGATTGATTGATTTATCTATATAAATAATTATTTTTTATAATTAAGGACTTTCCTTATAGACAAACTATAAATTATTTATCTATACTTAATATTATTTGTAGATTACAATTGTAATACGAATTCATAAATTTTGAAACTTAGTTGAATTCTCATGTAAGGCTTAATTTATAAAAATAAAGGTAGGTTCTTTTAATTAGCTTAAACTTAAGATAGACTAAATTTTTTATTAAATTAATATAATGGAGCATTAACTCATGAAAAATAAACAACTGACGGTAGCCATACAAGCTGCCATTTTATCATTATCGCTTGGAGGAATGGTAACTACCGTTCCAGTATTTGCGGAAGATGGTATAGATACTACTTCTCAAGATACTAACACTGATGTTGATAATAGTACAGGCAGTAGTGATTCTCAAGATACTACCACTACAACTAATACAGAATCTGCTGATCTTAATATCAATTTAGAAGATGATGGTACTGTAGTTATAAGTGATAGTGATGAAAATGTAATTGATATAACAGAATTAAATGATGGAGAAATCGAATCATTATTAGGACAAGTTGCAGTCCTTACTGATGAAGAATTAGAAGTTCTTCTTTCTGATTTAGATTTTGTGGCATTTTTGGTTGATAGTAATGATGGACTTGGTATCTTATCTGAATCTCAAGTTGAAACTTTCAGTGCTAATATAGAAGTAGAAGATGACACTGATGCAGTAGATGACACTGATGCAGTAGATGATACTGATGCAGTAGATGATACTGATGCAGTAGATGATACTGATGCAGTAGATGACACTGATGCAGTAGATGATACTGATGCAGTAGATGATACTGAT
>DAOUSL010000397.1 GCA_030627235.1 Thioploca sp. | reverse complement strand
ATTGTGCTGCCATACTATTAAAGGATTTTGCCAGTTCACCAATTTCATCATGACGATCTAAAGGTAAATTTCGCGTTGCATCTATACTAAAATTTTTGCTAGTAATTTGTTTGGTAGCACCTAAAAATTCCTGTAAAGGCTGTGCAACTTGTTTGCGTAAAACTAAAAATAACACTGTGATTTCAATTAGCAAAGAAATCATTCCTAAAAACAAAATAAAACGGGCAGTATGAAATGCTAGATGAGACAATAAAGATTTAGGGTAAACCGTAACAAAATACCAATCTGGTCCTTCAATCTTTGTTACAGCTAGGAATTCGTGATCATTTTCAATAACAACTTTATCATCTGGACGATTTGTTACTGATTGGAAAATATCTAATAAATGCTGATTATCTGATTTAAGAATATCGAAATAACCATCTGCTTCCATAATTTGAGTCATGTATTGTGGATGTGCGATTAGACGGCCATCCTTACGGAATATAATGTTATGAGTATCTTCAATATGATTGGCTATGGTTCTATCAAGCAATTCATTAAGAGCGATGTCATTTATAATAGTGGCAATATGCTTATCTTCTATATCAATTGGTGTATCGCAGGAAATCATCCAAATTTTAGAAATTTTTTCATAGAAAAGCCCAGTACAAACAAATTCTCGTTTGGGATTATGTTTTTTATCGGCAATCCAGCCCCATTCTTCATCAGGTATATAAAGATCAGTAGTTGCTTCTTGAACCCATGTTGGATATTCAGGCCAATAAACAGCTTCTATATTCTCAGGAGCAAAAATTCCGGTATCTTGGAAACGATTATGCCATACTTTGCCGTACAATGTTGCTAGTTCATAAAAAGTGAGTACACGCCGACGAATATCTGCATCAATGGTTAGCGTTTCATCAACGTAAACACCAGCTTGTCGTGTTCCATCAAAAATTTCTGGCCGATTTCTAATTACTCCATCTGGAGTTCTAACAAATAACCGATCAAATTCAGTTTGTGGGTCTTGATCTCCAAATTGTTCAAGTTTCCACAATAATTCCTTTTTAAGTTCAAGATGGTTGTCTTTTGCTAGTATGAACAAGGTACTTTCATATTTCCCTCGTTCTGTAATATATTTTTCAAGCTGTTCAACAACCTGTAATTCCAAATTAGACATAATATGCCAGTAACTAATTAACGTTACAGCAATGATAACAATAGCTATTCGGAAACCCATTTTAATGAGTGTAGTGCGAGTTAATGATGTATTTTTTCTGACAAACTTCATATTTTTATTTCGTTAACTGTGGTAAATAATAGACATCGTTTTCTAAATAATGAAAGTAATACAGTTAATTACAAACTTTATGTAGGATGTAATGAGTTTACGAATTACATCTTGAT
>DAOUSL010000466.1 GCA_030627235.1 Thioploca sp. | reverse complement strand
GTAGAGTGGAGACGCAAACAACGACCTAAACGTGTTACCGGGAGATGGCTATGAGATTAAGTGCTAACTTTGATTCCTCTGAATTCCGCTGCTCATGCTTCAACTGTACCTACCTAGAAGGGCCGGACAAGTTCCCGCACCCTGAGCTAGTCCATGTGCTTCAGTGGCTACGCGTACGTGTAGGGGCCTCTATACATATAAACTCCAGCTGGAGATGTAAAGAGCATAACAGCGACGTAGGTGGAGCCAAGAATTCTCAGCACTTACTAGGCACAGCTGCTGATATATCTGTTACGGGCCTGAGCCCTAAAGAGGTGTATAATATACTTTCAGAGACTCATCCGGATTGCTGCGGCATTGGGCTATACGATACATTTGTACATTTCGACGTACGCGAGATTAAAGCCCGCTGGGGCTAAACGGAGGCCCCATGGGGTGGAGCTTGATTTCAGACGCAGTGAGCGGGTTAGTCAGCTCTATTATGGCCCCCGTTAATGAGTGGCAGAAGCGTAAAACAGTTAAAGTGGAGCAGGAGTTTGAGATCGACAAGCTCGACCACGAAGCTAAGCTCGAGCGTGCTAAGGCCTCAGTCGCGTTGGCTAAGACGGGGCAGACCCAGGAATACGACTTAGATAAACAGTCACAGAAAAACATGAAGGGCAGCTGGAAAGATGAGTTCATCCTAATTGTGTTCATGTCACCTATAATTCTTGCCTTCCTTCCCGATTACCAGCCAATCATCAAGAGTGGGTTTGTAGCAATAGAGGCAATGCCTAAATGGTACGTAGCTATTGTAATCGGCATGGTAGTAGTGATCTACGGCCTGCGCGGGTTGCTAACTGCATATCTAGTAAGGATCTCCAAATGAGACAGTACTTAGCCGGGCATAGCCAGCAGGTCGCAGATGTAGCCAAGAACATCAGCTACAGCACCAGTGTGGGCATGATGTTCAGTTCAGCTGCCGACTACATGAATGATAATGTAGGGGTAGTAGGTGGCCTGTTAGGTATTG
>DAOUSL010000345.1 GCA_030627235.1 Thioploca sp. | reverse complement strand
CCTTTGTCAATAATACTTTATTTCTTAAATCTACTTAATATCTCATTATTTTTCCCTTGATTACTTTATTTTTATTATAATCATTTTATACTGGTTTTGATATAATCGCCGTACTGGTGGACATAATAGTTTGACTCTGACTAGATTGAAACCAGTATTGATGATGGGTGGATATGGACAGTTCTACTTCCATTTGAATTATTGGAGACCAACTAGTGTGAACCGTGATAATCATGTTATGGTGCACAAGCTTCAGGGTGAACCGCAGTTTTAGGTAGTTAAGTAGTTGTGGGACGGGCTTTTTGTCCGTCCTTAGTAAATATTAAAAGAAATTTAATATGAAAATTTTAATTGCAATTCTTTCTGTTATTATCTCTTCAATAGCTTTCTCAGCAGATATTTCTGAGACGAATATTGAAAATTTTTTAAATAAAAAAGAGGTTGCTATTTATATAAAGTCAAAATTACTAAAAAGTTATTCATCAGATAATTTTAAAACAATTAAAATTAATTCTATTCAGATTAATGTAATTGGTGAAAAAAATTATGTTAAAGGACTGAATATTTTAATTTATGAAAAATATGGTAATTATTATAACGTAAAAACGAAAATTAAAGAAACTTCATATATTGATTATGATGAAATACCAATACTTATTAGTAATCTAAAAAAAATCTGGAATCATACATATAAAATCACTAAAAATGAGTCTGGTATATTAACTGTAGCAACTAGATCAGGATTTTCTATAACAATAATGGAACTTTTTTAGAACCAAAAAATAAATTAATACGATATGTAATAGGGCGTGTCATCAATTAGAAAACCGAGAAAAAGCTATGCTAATAGTATAAGGGACTAAATAAATTTCTCCTAAAAAGATAGCGTTTATCATAACGAGTGGCAATAGCTAGAAATTGTTTTATTTTTTCTAGGAAGAATAACGGCTTGAATATGAAGTTTTTCTAATAGTATTATAACTCGTTCTAAAGCATCATAGGCTTTATCAGCTATAATAGCTCTTGTGTAAACTTGAGGTAATAAAATATCTGCTCCCCATAAATCATTACCTGTCCTTCAGTTAAAAAAATTTGGATTACCTAAAGCATCAACGACTGTATGTATTTTCGTAGTTAATCCACCTGAACTACGACCATATCTTCTTGATGAGGACTGCTATGTTTTGCACCTACACTATGTTGATGAGCACGTACGATTGTAGAATCTATCATTGTGTATTCATTATTTGCATCTTCACTTAATATCTTGAAAATTTTCTCCCATACTCCTTGACCAACGACTAAATTTAGTATGGACAACTCTAAAATCACCAAATCTCGCCAAGGTATTCCTGTTTTATATCTATATGTTACTGCTTCCACAAATTATTTTTTGCTGTTACTCCTACTGTCTCTTTACGTCCAGGTAATATGTCTTTTATCTTGTTCCATTGACTATCTTTTAGTCCATGCCTTCTTTCCATTTGTTAACCTATAGTCTATTTCTTTGTAATGCAGTATACTTTATCATGTTATTCTTTCTCTTTTTTCTAATTGATTGCACTACCTAATCCTATTGAAAATATTATTTAATTTTTTTTCATAACTACTTCTTTCAGGACTATCAAAGATTGAAACATATATTTTACAACTAAATAATTTAACATTCAAACTAAAATCCTGCCCATCATATAATCCTGTAAATTCTGATTCAGACAATTAAAAATTATTCAAATCAATAGATTAAAGTAAAATATCCCGTACAAAGAAATTCAATAATTATTATCGTCTAAAATTTACACAAGAATATATTACAGCTCTTTCAAGTTATACGCATATTCCCGCATCTAATATAGTAAGATTATTATATTTTCATACTATTATAAAAACATAATAAATTTATTTTAAATAAAAATATTTATTATTATAGTACTATTTTGTAGGAATCT
>DAOUSL010000316.1 GCA_030627235.1 Thioploca sp. | reverse complement strand
TTGTAAATTAAACATAGTCATACCTTTTTTAGTCAATTAATTAAGTCATTATAATAGCATATACATTAGCACATTGCAATATATTAATATATTGGTATAATGATTATGTAGCGGTATCAATGCGCGTGTTGAATGAATCTAGTCAATTCATATACCGCTACACTTCCTTTACCTCCCTCGAACAAAATCTTTAAAAATAATCGTTGACAACTATAATTGCACATAATATACTTATCCTAACTTAAACGTAACTGGAGAAATATCATGTTAGCAACAATTATCTTAACTGCAATGTTATCAGCTTTCATATTCCACTTTATTTATCACAACACCTATGAAACATCAACTATAAATATAGCCCTTAAAGGATTTTGGGTATCATCGCTTATTTTAGTAGGTGGCACATTCATTTATATTTTGGTATAAAATGATTGATTTTGATGAATTAAATAAAGATTTTTAAAAAGAGAAATAAAATGGCAATGTATACAGAATTTCATTTCAATTCTGAGTTAGAATGTGAAGCTCCTCAGAATGTAATTAATATTTTAAAATTCATGGGAGGAGAAACAACTGACATATCTACCTGTGAAATACCTGAACATGAATTATTTAAGTGTGATGATTGGGATAGGATGTTGAAAGGTGACAGTGCTTGTTTTGCAGCAAAGAGTTCATTTAGTTTAAACTATAATGAAAGCACAAACTGGTATACTGTATGTATTATATGTAGCCTTAAAAATACACAAGGTGAAATTAATAAATTTGTAGATTGGATAACTCCTTATCTCTTGTCATGGGAGGGGCGATTTCTAGGGTATTCTCGATTTGAGGGTTTCCAAGAGCCTAATTTAATTTATTGCAAGCCTGTGACAGAGAAATAAAATGGAAATATCAAAAATAACCCAATATACAGCGATTAGAGTCTATGATAAAAGTAGCACTTTAGGTGAGTTCTACATTAGGTATGGTTGTGATAACTGGACACAAGTACCTGTCTATCAAGCTGAATTTAGAGTTTCTACATTATGTGCAACAGAGTTAGAAAAGGTTTATCAGGAGTATGTTATGAAGGATGACATATCTCTTGTTGAGATTTTCAAAGTATGATGAATAAAGATAAAGGACTCGTGAAAATATATGAAGGTATCAGTGATAATTTGAATGGTGAAATTGTAGAATCAACAAACTCGCGACTTGTTCAAATTATCGCAGCGCCAACATCACTTGAGGTTATTTGCAAAGAAAGCAGGGAGATGTTTATATCCAGCTTATCAACATTTATTAATTCAGAAATCAAAGGAAGTTATATAGTATCGCCTTCAGGTGATTTTGAGGAAGCTGATGAATATGAATGGAGTGGTCATTATTACAGAACTACAAAAGCTGAATTTATGACGTACTATGACCCTCGTATTTTGAGGGATATGATTAAAGTTAGTATGTGGGTTGTTGACATTGATTGAGATTGTAGTATAATTTTATTTGTGGATAGGTGTAAGCTACCGAAATCAACCTTCAGTAAGTTGTTTCCACACTCTCATTACTGACAATCCAACTGAAGGATTATAAAATGTCTAAAAGATATACTCAAGAATCAATACTTAAATTATGTCAAGAAATACATGGTGATAAGTATGACTATTCAAAATATGTATTCACAAGAATGGAAGACAAATCTGTTATAATTTGTAAATCCCATAGTGAATTTGAACAAGATATGCAGCACCACATTGGTAGAAAGCATGGCTGTCCTAAATGCGCAAATGAGAATAACGGGGCAAATAAAAAAGACACTGTTGCTGGATTTATAACCAAAGCTAAACTTGTACATGATGATCTTTATGACTATTCCCTAGTAAAGATAGGAAGTCCTACTGAAAAAGTTAAAATAATATGTAAGTTACATGGTATTTTTGAACAGGTGCGATCTGCTCATTTAGTTGGTAAAGGGTGTGCTTTGTGTGGTGACTTCAGAGGTGGTGCAAAAAACAGTAAGTCGGAAGAACAGTTTATAAAAGAAGCTAATTTAAAACATGATGGTGAATTCTCATATCAACTGTGTAATTATATGGGCGACTGTGAAAAAGTAGAGATTATATGTCATGTTCACAAAACAAGTTTCTGGCAAAATGCAAGTTCACACCTACAAGGGCGTGGATGTCCAGAATGTGCTAATGAAAAAGCAGGGAACGACCAAAGGTTAACAATTAATGATTTTATACAAAAGTCTAATGAAATACACGAACCTGCAAAGTTTAATTACTCATTAATTGACCACTATACAAACAATGCAACGCCTGTAGAAATAATTTGCA
>DAOUSL010000040.1 GCA_030627235.1 Thioploca sp. | reverse complement strand
GTAGGATGCAATGAACGAAGTGAATTGCATCAATCGTGTTAATGCAACTTGAAAGATGTAATTCGTAAACTCATTACATCCTACATAAAATCCGTAATTAACTGTATAGCTTTGGTAAATTTCATGTCGTTAATACAATCATACTTAGATATATTAATTTCCTTATTTAGGAAACAATGTCTAATATAAGTTATTAATATTTTTGGAATTTAATTAAGAATTAAGAATTCATAATTAAGAATTATTATACACCTATCTATTTAAAGATTGATAAAACTAAAGTTTGAATTTTACGCTAAAAATCATATTTTAAATATTAAGGCTCGAAAACTTAGTTTAACTCTTAAATTTAGCCTAAATACATACTTAATATACTATACTATTTTATAAATATGAAACCATCAAATACTAACTCTCCAAAAGATGAATTATACGCAAAACATAAGAAAATTTATCCACGGATTACATTTGGATTTTTTTCTCGTTTAAAAGCGTTAAGTGGTCTGATTTTATTAGGACTTTATTATATACTTCCTTGGTTATCGTGGGGAGATAGGCAAGCCATATTGTTTGATTTACCAGCTCGCCAATTCCATATTTTTGGTATTACATTCTGGCCTCAGGATTTTATTTATTTAGCTTTTATCTTAATCCTAGCAGCTATCACATTATTTTTCTTTACTACATTGGCTGGGCGTTTATGGTGTGGATTTGCTTGTCCGCAAACTATTTGGACAGATGCTTTTTTATGGATGGAACGTTTAGTAGAAGGGGATCGATCTAAACAGCTTAAACTTGCTCAAGCTCCAATGTCATTGCGTAAATTACGTCTTATAATAACCAAACAAAGCTTATGGATAATTTTTTCACTATTTACAGGATTTACTTTTGTTGGCTATTTTACTCCTATACATGAGTTAACTCATGAATTATTAATATTTAGTTTTGGTGATTGGGAAACTTTTTGGATATTATTTTATGGATTTGCCACTTATGGAAATGCTGGTTTTTTACGGGAACAAGTATGTATGTATATGTGTCCCTATGCTCGCTTCCAAAGTGCAATGTTTGATAAAAACACCATGATCATAGCCTATGATGAAAAACGTGGAGAAAATAGAGGTCCAAGGAAAAAAAATGCGATTGATAAACAAAAAGATTTAGGTGATTGTATTAATTGTACGATGTGTGTTCAAGTTTGTCCTGTCGGAATTGATATTCGGGATGGTTTACAGTATCAATGTATTAGTTGTTCAGCTTGCATTGATGTGTGTAATGACATAATGAATAAAATGAATTATCCTAGGAATTTAATTAGTTATACTACTGAAAATAACCTTAATGGAACTCCAGTTAACGTATTGCGACCACGGATATTTCTGTATGGTGGTATTTTAGTAGCTATGTTTATCAGTATAGGCATATCTATTAGTGGACGTTCAATGGCTGAAATGGATGTTATTAGAGACCGTAATAGTCTATTTAAAGAAGTAGGGACTGATTTAATCGAAAATGTATATCAATTACGAATTATGAATTTAGATGATAAACCACATAATTATGATTTAACTGTAACTGGTATTGAAGGTTTGAAATTACTAAAAGATGAAGATATTCAAACTAATAAGGGAAGTATCATTACCGTACCAATTCGCTTAATAGCAGGGGTTAAAAATCTATCAAAGCGTAGCACGACAATTACTTTTCATTTAACTGTAAAAGATGATCCAAAATCGGTTGTTACAGAAGAAGCTCGTTTCTTAGGACCTATTATTCGTTGAGGAATATAATATGAAGTTTTTAACTAAATTATTTGGCTCTAAGTATGATAAGGACATACCTTATACATATCAAGCTGTTATAATTGAAAATGATGATTCTGTACAAATTTCTTATATGGCAGACAAAATATGCACTTTGACCAATTTTCTGAAAAAACGTCAGATAACTCCAGATACTGTGACTATTTATGAAATTTTTAATGGTAAGGAAACTTTGATTACCAAAGATTGTTATATGACTGAAGATGGTAATTGGTTTGCTAAAACAATGTTATGCAATCCTATGACTAGCAGATATGGTGATGCTAAAACTGAACATGATTGCCAATTTAGAGATAGAAATAATAAGATATCTGGGCCTTGTTAAGTTTTAGTGCTGATTCACATAAGCATTAGTTAGATAATTAATTGTGAATGGTTAATAGTCAATGATTAATTGTTAATGAAAGTCAAAACCATTAGTAATTAATCATTCTTAATTCACTAATTTACAATTAAATACAACTCGTAAACCGTACATATTCAATTAATAAATTATAATTTGGTAGGGTGCATAAACGATAGTATCATGCACCTTATTGAATTATTATTATCCTGATTGATAACGTTCCACCCTTGCTATGCTTCTCCAAGTCGTTGTGGGTGGAATTAGGGTAACTAGTCAGCGGACACTTTACTTCCATGTTTAGTGCTGCTTCACATAATATATTAGGTAAGAAGGATGGCTGTAAAAATAATAAAATATCTAAGTGAGCTGATAATTCTCTTTCTAATAGTGGGCTATATGTTACCTGAACCACTTGTTATTCCTGTAAAAGGAGGAAAAGATACAGATTGGAATCATAAAACTTTCTGGTATGAACCTTGGGGAAAGTCTGTAGTACATAAGGGCATTGATATTTTTGCAAGAAAGGGAACCGAACTATTATCAGCTACAAATGGTATAGTGATTTATAAGGGTACACTTGGTATAGGAGGTAATGTAATTGCTGTACTAGGTCCCAAATGGAGAATTCATTATTTTGCTCACCTTGAATCCTCAAGTGTTGAAACGGGTGATTTTGTAAGCTCATCGCAATCTATTGGTAAAATAGGCAATAGTGGTAATGCAAAAGGTAAACCTTCCCATGTGCATTATTCAATAATTACAATATTTCCATATCTTTGGCGTTGGGATAATAGTACTCAAGGATGGAAGAAGATATTTTTCCTAAATCCTAGTAACAAGTTACTTTCAAAGATTTAAAAACAAAACTCGTAAACCGTACATATTCAATTAATAAATTATAATTTGGTAGGGTGCATAAACGATAGTATCATGCACCTTACCTCTAACTTAATCTTGAAGTTCGACCTATAAAGATTGCTCAAGAAAGGGATTAGCTATAAAGGAGAAATCGTGCTACATAATATAAGACAATATAAGGATAGTGATTTAGAGGGAATTTTATCTTCTTGGGAAAACGCATCAAAATTAGCTCATCCATTTTTGACAGAAGAATTTTTGGATACTGAGCGTTATAATATTCCCAATGTATATTTACCAAATGCAGATACTTGGGTTGCTGAAATTGATAAGAAAGTTATTGGGTTTATTGCTTTAATTGGCAATGAGGTTGGAGCAATATTTGTAGAACCTGAATTTCACGGTATTGGAGTTGGTCGTTCTTTAATGGATAAAGCACGCCAAATACACGAAATTCTTGAAGTTGAGGTATTTGAAGATAATTCAATTGGTCGTAAATTTTATTCAAGTTATGGTTTTAGCTTCTTAAATAAGAAAAATCATGAACCTACAGGTAATAAAATGTTACGCTTAAAATTTATAAGCAACTAAAATCGTACATGTTCAATTAATAAATTGCGATTTGGTAGAGTGCATAAGTGATAATGTCATGCGTCATTCATATTTTTACCACTTCAGTTGCTTTATGATGCTTCTCTTATATATACTACGCAAGCTTGTAGCCGGATAGAGTGGTAAAATACTTTAATTATTTCTCAACATATTTTTTAATGATATGAATAAAAGTCAATTTGAAAAATTATACGATCAAAACCGTATTTTTGTAGTCTGTAATAAATCAATTTTCTCTGTACCTGTTGATACAATAGTGAATCCTGCCAATTCAGGATTATCTCATGGTGGTGGTTTAGCTGAACAAATATTATTAGAAGCCGG
Organism: Thioploca sp.; assembly: GCA_030627235.1. GTDB lineage: Bacteria > Pseudomonadota > Gammaproteobacteria > Beggiatoales > Beggiatoaceae > DRQV01. The sequence continues at coordinate 23,587 of DAOUSL010000040.1, read as the reverse complement.
TTCTAAACTTTAAGAAGAATGTCATAAAATAATCCAAAAATAGAGAAAAATTTCTATCACTAAAGCAGTTGTAACAACCGCAGGTAAATTACCCTATAAAGGAGTGATTCATGCAGTAGGTCCGCGTATGGGTGACGGAGAAGAACAATCTAAAATTGAAACAACTATTATCAATTGCTTACAAATTGCAGATAAATATCAATGGAAATCTATTGCTTTTCCAGCAATTAGCACGGGTATCTTTTGTGTTCCAAAAACAATATGTGCGAAAGCCTTTGATAATGCTATATCACATTACTGGAAAAATTTTCCACATACTACTATTAAAAACATTTGGTTATGCTTAATAGAAGAAGACTATCCTGTATTTGAGAAAATATTAAATCAAGGTAAGATACAAAAAGAAGAATCTCAAGAGAATGAAAATATTGGAATTCCAGTTTATGAACTTAAAGATGTAGAATTAGATGATAATTCTGACATTTTAGATTGGATGGTAAAAAAATGATAAACAACTGTAGATTGTAAAATGTAATGAAAACTCGTAAGCTGTACATATTCCTAGTACCAAGGCTCTGCCACTGGTTTTGTGATTAAATGGCAGAGCCATTTGGAATGAATGCCAAGGTAGAACCTTGGCACTAGTAAAGTGTTGGATATTAATTTGTATCAGGCGAAAAGTTAAGTAGTTAGTGAAGCATCACTCGTTCCTAACAGCATCGTTGGGAATGCAGTCGTGACACAAACATTGTGTATCCATATATCTTTACTCAGAAAAATCCATTTCAATCACATTTGTATGAGAATAAACAATCCTACCATCCGTCAGCCGATAACCAATATAAACTGTCACGGAACCTTCTATATCAAGTACTTCATCCCAAATATCAAGTTGTTCTACTGGAGCTAAATTTACCTGTTTCTGGAAAGCCATCAAATTGGAAAATCTACCATTCCAACTAATTGGTTTACCTATATAATTTAGCATATAAAAAGTATCTTTATCATTGATGGTGTGAACAGCAACTACCAAAATATCAGCTTGTTTGCCAATATGTCGCACATCAACTAATAAATTACTCTTAATTATTACTTTAGAATTACGTTTAATAGTTGTTTTACGTTCAAAAGTTCCATTATTTTCTAAAATTCCACCAGTTAATATTGCGAAACTAATTGTAGTTTTATTCTTTCTAGGATTAAAAATAATGGTATTACCTAACGCTGGTAATTGGAATATATCATTAGCTTTCATATAATTAGTATGGATTGAAAAACTAACATTTCCATCTAAAGTTACATCTTCCTCAAATTCTACATCATCACCAATAATCACATTAGAAATAATACTTTCCGATTTTATAAGCAAGCTTTCCAAGATAGCCGGTTGCTCTTTATCACCGATAATAGTTTTTTCTAAAATACCACCAATGATGTGAGTATTTGGAGCTAAACGAATATTTTCAAAGCTACCACCAATTTCATTATTATTAAAGATTTTGCCACTGAGAATTCCAATAATCTCCCCTTTATCATTCATTCCAGTGATAGAAGCACCAACAAACTCAAAGTTGGATAATGTTCCAAAGTTAGTAATATAACCTGTGAAAATACCACCAGTTACTTTATTAGATTCTGTTATTTTGGAGTTGGAAATTCTGCCTTCATTGTTAATATCACTTTCTATAGTTGCATAACTTATATCACCTTTTTCTTTAATAACAATATCTTTAGCAACATTCCAATTGAAATCACAAGTTGTATTAATAATAGTTCCAGAAGAACAGGTATTATTTGCTAGTGGTGGAAGAAATGTGGTTGCAGGAGTAGCAAGTTCATCCATAGATATAACTGGTAATTTATCATCATCAATAATAGTCAACACTGAAGTATCTAGTTCTAAATTGGTATTTTCAGCATTACCTAAACTAAGAATTATTTCTTTATTACCATCTACTTCAATATTATCAATTATTTCAACTGGAATCATAATTTTAGTATCATCACCTGTTGCCCAGAACAAGGTTTTTTTAATTTGGCGATAATGGATATTCGCTTTACCAGAATCATCAGAACTTGACAGATCAACTTTCACTGCTCCAACAATTCCGGAACGATTGATAGTAATATCTATATTTCCTATATTTTCAATCACTTCATAATTTTGTTTACTAAAACTAACTATGTTATTTATTGATGGATTAGTTGGAGCTATAATTGTTGGTTCATCAATAGTTGGTTCTGAAATTGGAGGAATAACTGATGACTCAATAGGGGTTATCACTATTGGTTTTAATGCAAAAGTAGCTGAACAAGTAGTATTTTTCAATAATTGAATATTACCATTTGCACAATTTTCTGACCATGAATCAAATATATAACCAGAATTTGCGGTAGCTGACAGATTGATAGTTTCACCACCTTCAAATTCAGAGTTACATTCTTGATTATTATTGCCACAGTTAATACCTGAAGTAGAACTAGTAATTATTCCATTTTCTGAATAAGAAATAGTCAAAGTACGAGGAGTTAACTTAAAATAAGCTGTACAGGTATGATTATTGACTAAAAACATTTCTGTATTACAGTCTTTACCAGTCCAATAATTAAACTCAGAACCTGAATCTGCTGTAGCTGTCAATGTAACTTTAGAAGCTGTATCAAATTCTGCTTTACACTCAACATGTTCAGTTTTACAATTAATACCGCTTGGACTGCTTGTTACTGTTCCTAAACCTAGACCACCGAATTTAGTAAATACGATCATGGTATCTGATAATTGGCTTGAGGTTGAACCGCTGGTATCGGTCAGAGGTGGTTTTACTGAAGGCGGTGGGCTATCATTATCGGTGATATTGATGGTTACATATTCTAATGTCAATGCTGGCGGATAATTCTTATCAACTACCGTTCCCGTGATTACATGGGAAATAGTACCAGTATGATTTCCTTCTATATTATCATCATCAATAGCTTGGACAATAATGGTTTGGTCAATATTCCAGTGACCATTATTAAATGTTAAAATAATACTATTACCAAAGTTTATTCCACCATCTTTACTAATTTCTGTTTGCGTATCAGCCGTGACAGTTATTTCTACATCACCAGTCGGCTGACTGTTTAACTTAAAATCATAACTACCAGTTGCACCACCTTCAATGATACTTATGCTACCACCTATATCAGCACCATTGATACCAGCAATATTATCATCTTGAACTGTTACCGTGACATTAATTGAAGCAATATTATTGTAATCACTATCCCCACTTGTACTCATACCAATTTGAATTATGCAAGTTTGATTGCTATCAATGCTATCATCGTCTACGCCAGTTACACTAATAGTTTGGGCTGTATCCCAATCACCGGATGTAAAAGTCAATGAAGCTTTATCAACGGTTGCTTCTCCAATATCAGAACTACTGACAGCAATTTCAACGTTAGAAGTTGGTTCACTATCTAAAACTACTGTGAAAGTATCTTTTGTGCCGGATTCATTAACGGAAGCTGTCAGTTTACTTAAAGTTATTCCAGCAGTATCATCATCAGTAATAGTTCCAATACCTTGATTATCACTAATTTGGGCATTGCTACTGTGGCTAATTAAATCGATAAAAAATGCTTCACTTGTATCTTCATCAATATCGTCACCACTGATAGTAACAGTGACAGTTTTGTCTGCATTTGTACCAGCAGCAAAGGTAAGTGTTGTAGCAGTTATTGCGGTATAATCACTACCAGAAGTAGCAGTATTATCAGAAGTGGCATAATCCACGGTAACATCCTGTGTTGCAGCATGACTTAAACTAACCGTAAAATCTATAGTTTTATTACCACTATCTCCTTCAATTACAGCTGTAGGATCGTTAATGGAAAGAGCATAGCAACCATTGCTATCAGAAATCTTGTTTTCTGTACCAGGAGTAATACATTTAAGAGCAAAATCTGAATTGTTATTATTTGTGTCTGTGCCATCTGGGAAACGGGAAATACTCACAAAAGCTTCAGTTTCATTATCTTCAATTGCCGCTGTTCCTTCTACATAACCAGTTACATCACCTTCATAACTCACTTTATCAACAATAAAATCTCCTAACTTTAGAACAACTGCTTCAGTACTATTTTGAAGAAAATCTGTATTTGCTTCATCTTGATCACAATTAGGAACATTAGTGTCAATATTACAAATCACGAAATAATCATTGTTTGCAACTGTCTCTGAATCTAAATCAATATTTTTTCTAAAAGTACCGTTATCTTGCAAAAAGTGTAAAGTATATGGTGTACTAGAAAAGTCAATTGCGGAACCGCTGATATTTTTAAGTTCAACAAATTCTGCTTTATCAGCACCTTTATTCTCGTATTCAATTTCGTTGATAACCAAACTAACATCATTATCTTGAATGGTAGCTGTATGGGTAATTATTGTTCCTTGAGTGGCATTAGTAGGCGTTCCCATATTTACTATCACGGTTTCATCTGCTTCATCCACATTATCGTCACTAATAGTTAATGTAATATCTGCACTTGTGTTGCCTGCACTAATGGTAAGTGGACTGTTACTAATACTATAATCTGTGCTAATTGCTGTACTAGCTCCATTAATAGTGAAAGGTACACTAACATCAATTCCTGCAACTGTAAAAAGTTGGGCAGTAATAGTGGCAGTGCTAATATTTTCTCCAATAGTTTGGGTTAATGCAGAAAAATTGACTGTAGGAACTGCATCATCATCTGTAATGATAGCAGTTACTGTTTGGAGTCCATTTTCAGTACCATTATCCACATTGTTTATATCAACAATAATAGTTTCATCAACTTCATTTAGTGAGTCGTCATTGCCTGTGAGCGTAATACTTTCTTTATTATCTGCGTCACCAGCTAAAATGGTTATGGAAGTACCTGAAGCTGTATAATCAGTGCCATTACCGGTTGCCGTACCAGTCAAATTCAAACTAATGATGACATTCTGTGTTGATGAGTTTGACAGAGTCGCTGTAACAATTGCTACTCCACCATTTTCAGCCAATGAACTACCAGATAAACCTAACGTGACGGTTGGTTCTGCTGCAAATACCGCTGGAAATTGTCCCAACAGCACGATAGTGCAAATCCACCATAAATATGGTTTGATGCGTTTTTTCAATCCACTTTGTTTATTTATCATTATATAATCTCCAACAAGCACACCACTTGAAACTCAAATTAGCTTTTTTAAACATTTTAATTTCTGCACCAGAATCTCCGCTTGTTCCATTACCAGCTACAGTAGTTATAAACCTTGACAGAAGTATTAACTTTGTATATTTAATGGTTAAAAATATGTGTAAAATTAAGAATTTGGATAACATGATTATTATTCTCCATGGCGTGGATAGTAATATAAAAATTGATTTTGTACAGGATATGGCAACTAAATAATCCAATAATATTTATAATTGATTTTATACTTATAAAAGTTTATTTGTCAAATATATTTTAATATCAAGAGTTTGTTTATATTAAATAATAGTATCTATATTAAATAATAATATTGAACTAACTATTGCATGAAACTAAAATAGTTATTAGAATTATCACATCTATAGACCGTATCAAGGTAAAAATTATGTTAATTATTGGATTTACATTAGGAACATATATTGGATTTAGATTAGCCGAACATTATTCTCACAAGCCACAAGAAATTTCTATAGCAGTAGAGAATGATAAATATAATTTTGCAATTAGTTCTGTAGCTATGGGATTAACTGTTGTATCTTATTTTTATCCACCAGTAACTTTTTTAGCTATAGGCGGTATTATTTACACTACTATTCCAATTTTACGTCAAGCTGAGCAATCATTATTAACAGAAAAACGGATAAAAAATAATCTACTAAGTTCTATAGTTACCATTATGTGTCTTGGTATAGGTTCTAACTTTGCAGCAGCTTTGCAAACTTGGTTATATCATTTTGGTAGTAAAATAGTATCAAAAAGCCATGATAAATCAGCTCAAATGATCACCGAAGTATTTGCCCAGCAACCAAATAAAGTTTGGATTTTAAAAAATTCTATAGAAATTGAAGTTCCTATAGAAACTTTGCAAATTAATGATATTATAATAATCCAAACTGGTGAAGTGATACCAATTGATGGAACTATAATTAGTGGTATAGCGATGGTTGATCAAAATGCTTTGACTGGAGAATCTATGCCAGTAGAAAAAATTATCAATGATAATGTGTTTGCTTCCACTATCGTAGTCAGAGGACAGATAAATATTAAAGTTGAAAAAACTGGGGTTGAAACTACAGTTGCTGAACTTGCCGAAATATTACATCAAACTACTGATTTTAAAACTAATTTGCAATTAAAAGGAGAAGGATGGTCAAATAAAATTGCAGCTCCATTGTTGGCTATCAGTACGTTATCATTACCAATCTTAGGAGTTTCATCAGCAACTACTATGTTATTTAGTGCTCCTACCAATTCTATTATGGTATTTCCATCTTTGCAAACCTACAATTATTTAGCCTTAATATCCAGTAAAGGAATTTTAGTTAAAGATGGACGAGTTTTAGAAGATATCCCTAAGATAGATACTATTTTATTTGATAAAACTGGAACTTTAACGCATGAAAAGTTAACGGTTGGACAGATTATTTTAACTGGTGAATTAGAGGAAAATGAAGTTTTAGCCTATGCTGCATCGGCAGAACGTAGACTTAATCATCCGATAGCTCAAGCTATTTTTACTGAAGCAGAAACAAGAAATTTGAATTTACCTACAATAGCAGAAGCAGATTATAAAATTGGTTATGGCATAACCGTTACTATTGACGATCAAGTTGTTAAAGTTGGTAGTGCTAGATTTATGACTATGGAAGGAATAGCTCTCCAATCTGAATATCCACCAAGTTATTCGTTAGTATCTGTTAATAATCAAGTTCAAGGTGCAATCGAAACTAAACCTCAAGTAAGAGCCGAAACTAAAGATATTATCAAAAAATTACGTCAACGTGGAATCAAAAAAATCTATATCGTATCTGGAGACCATGAACAAACTACTAAAGAATTATCTAAAGAACTTGATATGGATGGCTATTTTGCTGAAGTTCTGCCAGATGATAAAGCTAAATTAGTTACACGGTTGCAACAAGAAGGTAATAATGTATGTTTTGTTGGAGATGGAATCAATGATATTATTGCGATGAAAAAAGCCAATGTCTCAATTTCTTTATGTGGTGCTTCTTCTATTGCAACTGATATGGCTCAAATTGTTTTGATGGATGGTAGTTTATCTCATTTATGTGATGTGTTTGATACAGCAACTGAATTAAATAACGATTTACAAAATAGCCTATTTTTTTGGACTAGTTATGGAGTAGGTAATTTTGCAGCTGCATCTATATTTCGTTTCGGAATCACTGGCTCAACAATTATATATGGGATTGCTTTTAGTTTAGGAATTGGGAAAGCAATGCTTATTACTAAAGATAAAGATTGAGTTATCTTGTAGGGTTTATAAATGATAGTGTCATGCACCACATGGATGGATTTTGATGTATAACGATTCGCTTATACACTTACGAGTTGAACCAAACAATCGTAGAGTCGGTGAAGAAAAGCGTAACCGACCCTACGGACTAAAATATCTTAATGTTATTGTAAGGAATATAAATGATAATTCTATTTTGCAACATATCTTGGATGCGTGAATATAAAGGAAATGATCGAATTGATGGAGTTGAAGATCATCCTAAAAGAGGTGGTAAGTGGGTAGTTGAAACTGGAAAAGCTCATGAGTGTTGCAATTTTTTATCCGATAAAAATCGTATCGTATATGGGCATGTGGAAACATGGAGAGGAGACGAAAATGGGATGAATACTAAAATAAAAATAGAAACTCTTGGGGCTGATAAGGATGCACCATTTATTGATGGTATAACTGTAGTTTGGATAGCAACTCATGAGAATGGTGGGAGGCGTGTCATCGGTTGGTACAAAAATGCAAAGGTTTATCGTGCGAGACAACAATTCGATAACTTCCCAACTAGCCAACATCGAAAGGATGATGTTAGTAGTTATAGAATTACTGCTAGATATAAAGATATATTTTTAATCCATGAAGATAAAAGAGAGCTTATTTTAGACCCCAAAAAAAAGAAAAAAGGTTGGCCTGGTGAAAACTCTATTTTTTACCCAAGTAAACATAAAAATAACGAAGAGTTGATGTCATTTATAGAAATTTTAAAAAAAGAAATAAATTCAAATGTACGACCACCCTTCTTACCACCAAAATCACCTAAAGGCATTTATGAAGAAGGACAAAAAAAACTTAGCCAACATAAGAAAATTGAAAGATCAAACGAACTAATAAAAGATTTTAAAAATCAATTAATAGATTTCTCTTGCGTAGTTTGTGGTTTTTCTTTTGAGAAATTTTATGGTGCTTTAGGGAAATTCTATATTGAAGCACATCATCTAATCCCTATTTCATCCCTCACTGAGAGAACAAAAATATCAATTGATGATTTAGCACAAGTTTGTTCTAATTGCCATAGAATGTTACACCGAAGCAATCCACCAATGAGCATTGAAAAATTATCCGAATTAATAAAGAAAAATAACTAAGCTATGTAGCCAGGTATGGTGTGCAACACGTTTTATTGTTGCCCACCAAGTAACTATAGATTCTAATTAAACCTAACTTGATTTTGTCACACAATCAAAAAAGCCTATTGTCATGAACTTGGGGCTTTTGTTACTTATTTTCTATAGCCAAGTAGGGTCGGTGCAATTAAACCGACCAAAATTATAAATAATTTAACTTGCCATGTTCACATGTCACAATGGTCGGTTACACTATGTTCCACCGATTTCATCGGTGGCTATTCATATTTAATCTCTTCGAGATAACCCCAACGGGGTGAAACATAAATAGCCATAGTAAAACTATGGAACTATAGAACTTCTGTTATACTATTAACATATACTTTTCTTTTAAATAATTAGACACCTTAAGCTCTTATTGGTAATATTTTACACTATCAAATGCAAAAAATAATTGTTGGAATGTCTGGGGGAGTTGATTCTTCAGTTGTTGCTTTATTATTAAAACAACAAAATATCGCAGTAGAAGCTCTTTTCATGAAAAATTGGGAAGAAGATGATAATGAAAATTATTGTAGTGCAACTGAAGATTTAAAAGATGCTCAAGCTGTATGCGATGCGTTAGAAATTCCATTGCACACAGTAAATTTTGCGACCGAATATTGGGACAATGTATTTGCTGGCTGTTTACAAGAATATGAAGCTGGTAGAACTCCTAATCCAGATGTGTTATGTAACCGAGAAATAAAATTTAAGGTATTTTTAGAACATGCTCTAAATTTAGGTGGTAGTTCGATTGCTACTGGACATTATGTACGCAAAATTGAAATAGATGGACATTATAAACTATTGAAAGGAATGGATTATAATAAAGACCAAAGTTATTTTTTGTATATGTTAAATCAATTCCAACTGGCAAAAAGTTATTTCCCAATTGGTGAATTACTAAAAGACAAAGTACGCCAACTAGCAGCCCAAAATAATTTAGCCACAAAAACCAAAAAAGACAGCACTGGAATTTGTTTTATTGGAGAACGTCCATTTAAAGAATTCTTATTACGGTTTTTAAAACCTAAGCCAGGATTAATTGTAACCCCAGATGGACAACGTTTAGGCAAACATGATGGTTTAATGTTTTATACTTTGGGACAACGCAAAGGTTTAAATATTGGCGGACAGAAAAATAATAGTGGTGAGCCTTGGTATGTGGTAGCCAAAGATATACCAAATAACCTTTTATTAGTGGCTCAAGGACATGATCATCCATTGTTATTCAGTAGCACAATATTAGCAAAACAAGTCCATTGGATAGCAGGATTTACTCCACAAATGCCATTATCTTGTTATGCAAAAACCCGTTATCGTCAGATGGAACAAGCTTGTGTAGTAGAGCTTTTAGAATCAGATATCTGTCAAGTTAAATTTGCTCAACCACAAAGAGCTGTAACACCAGGCCAGTCTGTAGTATTTTATCAAGCAGACGAATGTTTAGGTGGTGCAATTATAGAAAATATATTTTGAATTTAATTAAGAATTAAGCATTCATAATTAAGAATTGCTATAATATATCGATAAAATTTTTGAATTGATTTACAAATAAAGCAAGTAGATCGTATCCAACGAATTATATTTTTTACCTTTATCCATTTAGGAAAGATGTCTATAGTTCATATACTATGAAAACATATTTGATCTTATTTATAATAATTCTGTCTGGTTGTAATGAACCGCAAGACAGCTTACGTTTTGGCTTATCAAAAGCTCCTATTAGTTTAGACCCACGTTTTGTAACTGATGCTACTTCCACTAGAATCAATCGTTTATTATATCGACAACTGGTTGACTTTGATGGAAATCTTCGTCCAACTTCAGATTTAGCAACTTGGCAACAACTAACTCCAATCCATTATAGTTTTAAACTTGGTACTGAAGGACGTGATTTTCATAATGGAATGAGATTGACTGCTAATGATGTTAAAGCTACTTATGATTTTATCTTGGATACTACCAATGCTTCTCCACATCGTGGTTCTTTAACCTTAATTAAGCAAATTATAGTTCAAGATGAAGATACGATTGATTTTATTCTGAATAAAGCAGATATCTTATTTCCTGGCCGTTTAACTGTGGGAATATTACCAGCAATTCTGATTAAGAACCAACATACTTTTAATAAACTCCCAGTAGGAACTGGAAAATTAAAATTAGTTGATTGGCCACAAGCAGGACGTTTATTATTAGTTAGGCAATCTGATGGACAACTCATTGAATTTTTAGAAGTAAAAGACCCAGTAGTACGAGCTTTAAAATTAGTCAAAGGCGAGTTAGATATAATTCAAAATGATTTATCGCCAGAATTATTAAATTGGTTAGAAAAACGTCCAGAAATTAAAATTGCTAAATGCCAAGGCAGTAACTTTAGTTATTTTGCCTTTAATATGGAAGACCCAACTACTAAACAATTTGCGGTACGAGAAGCAATTGCCTATGCGATTAACCGAAAAGAAATTATCCATTATTTATTAGGTAATGCTGCTAGACCAGCAAGTAGTTTTTTACTATCATCAACTCATTGGGCTGGCCATCCTGGATTACCTAGTTATCCATATAATCCGGAAAAAGCTAAAGCTTTACTAAAGCAGATTGATGCAGATAAACCTTTGAAAATAAGTTATAAAACCTCTAATAATCCAACTCGAATTCGGATTGCTACTGTCATCAAACAGCAACTAGCTACTGTTGGTATTGATATGGATTTGCGTACTTATGATTGGGGAACTTTTTATGGGGATGTGAAAGCTGGACGTTTTCAAACTTATAGTCTAGCTTGGGTTGGGATTAAAATGCCAGATATTTTCCGCTATGTGTTCCATAGCAGTTCTATACCGGCAAATGGTGGAGCTAATCGAGGTTTGTTAAATAGCCCTAAAATAGATCATCTGATTGAACAAGCAGAACAAGCTGTAAGCTTAGATAAAGGAGCTATATTATACCGTGCTTTGCAAAAAGAATTATTCGCAGAATTACCTTATATCCCACTTTGGTATGAAGATCATGTATTAGTGACTGGCCAAAGAGTTTCAGGCTATAATTTAGCAGCTGATGGTAATTATGATAGTTTGATTTCAGCACAAATAATTAATTAATAATTCTTAATTAACTTCAAAAAAAATATTGTATTTATCCAATCCCAATTTCTGCTTCTGGATCAATACCATTAAGGGCAGACACGCAGGTCTGCCCCTACATTTATCTTGTGAATCCTGATTCTGATACTTTTAACCTGATATTGGTAAAGGTAATTTTCTCCACAAATTTCTTTCATGTTCTTCAGGAATTATTATCTGATTAGTTTCGATTCTTAAAACTTTACCAGTTACAGTAAAATAAGCTGTTCCTGCAATTAATACTTCCGTACCTATCATTGTGTTAATTTCTTTGCAAAACATATGTTTAGATATTCCTTTAAGCAGATAGTTATTGACAAGTAGATTAAAGGTTCTATCATAATTTCTAATTGATTCAAGTATTCCAACGATTTTAATTTGACATGGAAAAGGAACAATCGATTTTAATTTACGAAAGATAGGAATGGAATCTGGAGTTATCTGAATTTTATTGCCATTAAGGAAACGAATTGATTTAGCTCCCTGCTGAAAAACCTTGTGAAAACCATAAAAAACTTCCAATAATGCTTTATCATATAATAAATCTAATGTGGAATTTGTTTCTAGTTCAGAAAATTGAGAATTTAAAATTACAGCAGCTAAACTATCTTGAAAATAATCTAAACTAGTTTGTTCTGAATTTAATTCTGCAAATTCATCACTTTGTTGGAATAATTCTAGGGCTATGTCATTTAAAGTTGGTGTCTGAATATATAATTTTTTATCTCTAAATGCTATCGAAAAATTAGTGGCATTCTTAATCCATTGTGGAGGAGCTCCACGTACAGTGCTACGCCCTTCAGTACATAACCTTAAAGCTCCTTTACTTCCTTCAGTAATGACCCATAGTAATGATTGAAATAATGGTACAGAAATCATTTGATAATCAGCATTTATGGTTTCAATTTCTACTTGATAAGTTTGCATTATATTAACTGTATAAGATATCTACGACTATATTTCACGAATTACTCTTTCATATTCTTCATGAGCATTTGCTAGTGATATTTGATCTGTTTCAATCCTAATTGTTTTTCCGCTTGTAGTATAAAATGCTATGCCAGAAATTAATACTTCTTTACCCAATAAAGCTTGAACTTCTTTTTGAGTCATAGGTTGAGTAATTCCTTTAACAATAATATTATTTGGTGTCGTTATTAATTTAAAAGTTCGATCATTCGATCTAATTTTATCTAACCTACCAGCCATTTTTACTCGACGTGGAGGTGGAATCTTATCTGCCAAATCTTTAAAATATTCAATAGTTTTTAAATTTATTTCTAGACGACCATCAGTAGAAAAATGAATTGAATCTGCACCTTGATAAAATATATTATGAAACCCCTGCAATAAATCTAAGAGTGGTTTATCATATAAATCATCCTCTAATTCATTATTCAATATAGCAGCTAAACTTTCTTTGAAATAATCAATGGCAGTATTTTCTGGGCGTAACTCTTCCATTTTTCCATTTTCATGAAATAATTCTGGAACTGATTCGTATAAAGTAGGAGAGCCAATTTGTAATTGTTTGTCTTTAAATGCCATGGAAAAAGTAGTGGCTGCTTTTATCCATTGCGGAGGAGCTCCACGCACCATGCTTCTACCTTCAGTACGTAATCGTAAAGCTCCTTTACTACCTTCAATAAGAACAGATAACAAAGTTTGTAACAAAGTTACTGAAATAGTATGACTATCTACACTTTGATTTTCAATTCTGATAGAATAAATTTGCATTAAATGTTCGTATCAAATATGTTATGGTAAATATATAGATTTTTAAATATATATAAAGCTATACTTAATTTGTAATTCGCAATATAATAAATCAATATAGATTGTTTGTCTAATTTAATTTACTTAAATCTATAATTTATTAATTATAAAAATATTATTTATCAAAAGGTTGTCAGATTAAAACAATATATTTAAGTATATATAGCAAATAACATTAGAATTACCACACACAGATTAATATAGCTAAATATTATAAGCTTAACTTGTATCGATAAATGCCATTAATATAAATTAATTTATGAATATTGGAACTAAATTAACATTAAATGCAATTGGATTATGTAGCATTCTAATTGGCTTATTTTCATATTTATCTTACAGTGAAATGAGGCAATTATATGATATTGCAGAAGAAAAAGAAATGAAAGCCCAACATCGGGTAATTTTAAATAAGATGTTGAATGAAACTAAAAAAGCCGAAGCCTTTGGTGCATTACTGGCAAATATACCAGCAGTTCAAGAGACTTTTGCTAAACGGCAACGAGAAGAGTTACAAAAATTATTACTGCCTTCTTTTAAGATTATGCAGAAGAAATATTCTATTCAACAATTTCAATTTCATTTATCTGGTTTAGTTGAAAAAGGAGATACAGTTGGCCAATATTCTAATGCAGTTTCATTTTTACGCTTACATCAGCCAGAACATTATGGGGATGATTTAAGTAATAGGAAAATTATTGTCACTACTAATATTAGCCAAAGACCACAAAAAGGTTTTACTAGAGAAGATGATGGTTTGTCTATTGTAGCGGTAACTCCTATGTTTTATCAGCAAGAACATACTGGATCAGTTGAATTTAGCATGAAATTTAATACCGATTTTTTGAAAAATGAATATGGAATTGATTTTGCCTTATATGTTGCCAAACAATCTAAAGAAGGAGAAGAACCTAAATTTTTTAATTTTGCTCGTACTTTTAATTCTCCATATGATGAACACCATAAACTTTATTTACTTGATAATAATGAATTAACTGGTATTGTTACTAATAATAATCGTTATATCGCTCATAAAATAATTAATGGTAAACCAATAGTAGTTTATTCAGACATTTTTACTGATTTTTCTAAGAAAGTTATTGCTATTCTATCAGTGATTATTGATCGATCTGATTATTTAGAAGCAATTGATAAAACTAAAAAAATTGTGTTAAATACGGCAATGATTGCTTTATTGGTAATCTCTATTATATTTTTTATTATGGGTCAAATAATGGGTAAACTGATTTCTAAAGTATCCAGCGCTATGAAAGAAATAGCAAATGGAAATTTAGATTTTAAAATGTGTGCTACCCATCGACGTGATGAAATTGGAATGATACAAAGAGCTGTGATAGAAATATCTAAGTCTATGAAAAGTATGATAGATGATATCCAAAATACAGTAACTGGGGTACAGAACGGCGACCTAGATAAACGAGTTAATGTTTCTAAATTATCTGGTTTTATGAAAGTATTAGGAGAAACTACTAATCAATCTGTAGAAGTAACTTGTGCATTACAAGAATTAACCGCTCAAAATACTAAACAAAACTGGTTAAAAACTGGTCAAACTAAGCTAAATGAAAAAATGAGTGGAACTCAGGGAATTGAAGAATTAGCCCGTAATACTATTACTTTTTTATGTACTTATTTAGAAAATGTTCAAGTTGGAGCATTTTATTTAGTTAATGATACTGATCGTTTAAAATTAATTGCAACTTATGCTTATATTAAACGTAAACAATTGGCAAATGAATTTAAATTTGGTGAAGGATTAGTTGGTCAAACTGCTTTAGAAAGAAAAATCATTGTGATAACTCAAGCTCCAGAAGATTATATTCAAATTCAATCTGGAAGTGGAGAATCCGTTCCCAAAAATATTTTATTAATTCCATTTTTTTATGAAGATGAACTAACTGGAGTAATTGAGATGGCTTCCTTGCAAGAAATATCTGATATTCAATTAGAATTTGTTGAACAAATCATGATATCTATTGGAATAACAATGAATGCTGCTCAATCACGAACTAAATTACAAAGCTTATTACGAAAGTCAAAATAATTTTTCTTACCATAACGATAATATATCCACATGTAGATAGATTTTCGTTGGTAAATAATATAAAATATTCAATTCTTAATTTAATCCAAAGGTAAATAAATGCAAATTTTAAAAGTAATCCTCACAATATCCTTAATCACATTTTTATTAGGTGCTTGTACTACTACTAATTCTGGTAAAGTTTATAGCGACAAAGATGCTTTACAAGTAGAAGATGTTGAAGAAGGGATAGTAGAAAGTGTTGAATTGGCTATGATTAGAAAAGATGGAACTATAGTTGGTACAGCTGGCGGTACAGTTCTTGGTGCTATTGCGGCTAGTACAATTGGTGGTGGTAAAGGTAAACAACTTGCTGCAGTTGGTGGTGCTGTAATAGGTGGTTTATTAGGTCATTATTTTGAACAAGGTATCACTGATAAAAACGCACTGAAAATTGTGATTAAATTAGATAGTGGCGAAAAAGTTGTTATTATTCAAGAAGATGATGTGTTATTTGAAAAAAATGAACGGGTAAATGTTTTCAGTAGCCGGAATAATAATACTAAACGAGTTTCAAAATTTTAATTTATATCGTCGGGAATTCTATCCCGACTTTTGTTTAACCAATATGAATCGCTACTGAACGTTGTCCATTTAGATGCCGATGTTCCCATAAAAAAATTCCCTGCCAAGTTCCCAATGCAAGTTTTCCATTTATTATTGGAATGGATAAATTAGTTGCAGTTAAGGCAGATTTTATATGGGCAGGCATATCATCTTTGCCTTCAAGCCTATGAGTATATAGCGAATCTCCTTCTGGTACTAAACGGTTTAACCAAACTTCTAAGTCTTTTTTAGCAGATGGATCAGCATTTTCTTGAATTAGTAAGCTTGCTGATGTATGTTGAATAAATAATGTGCATAGACCTTCAGTAACTTTAGAATCATGGATCAAGTTAACAACTTGTTGAGTAAATTCAACTAATCCTTGTCCGGTTACTGATATATGTATAATTGGCATATTTTAATTTAGAAAAATTATGATACAAAATATTTTTGGTTTATTTACCATTTTGCTACTAGCTTATTTAGTTAGTGAAGCAAAACGAGCTATTTAAAGCAACTATTATAGCAATTGTAATCCATTTTTTACTAGCACTTATTTTCTTAAAATTAACTATTTTTAAAGAAATATTATTAAGTGAATTAGTTATATTGATTGACACAGCGACTATAGCTGGTACTAGCTTTATATTTGGCTATCTTGGTGGTGGAGATGTACCATTTTATTGCAACTATAGTGGGAATTATTATTTAAATTGTGGAAATTTTTTTATTAATTGGTAGTCTTGCAGGATTTTTAGCTGGCTTATTAGGCGTTGGTGGTGGGGTAGTATTAGTACCCATTTTAGTTTGGCTGTTCCATACTAATCAGATTGTTGCATCGGATAATCTCATGCAAGTTGTTATAGGAACTACTTTAGCAACTATAGTGATAACCTCGATTGCTTCTATTACTGCCCACCATCGTCATCAAGCCATAATATGGAATATTGTGTGGCAACTTACTCCAGGAATTATTATTGGAGCATTATGCGGAGCATTTATTGCCAATGTATTACCCAGTGAGTTTTTATACAATTTTTTCGCTATATTTATCTTATTAGTCGCAATTCAACTAGTTTTTAACATATATCCAGCTAAACATCGTCGGTTACCAAATAAACTAATTATTACAACAGTTGGAGCTATAATAGGATCAGTTTCAAGCTTGGTAGGTATTGGTGGCGGTTCAATGACAGTACCATTTTTAGTTTGGTATAATATATCAGTTCGTAATGCCATTGCAACTTCAGCAGCTTGTGGCTTTCCGATTGCACTGGCTGGAACATTTGGCTTTATAATCATCGGTTGGCAATATACTGAAACCGCCCATTTTGGTTACATTTATTGGCCAGCATTAGTAGGAATTGCCCCAACTAGCTTATTATTTGCCCCATTAGGAGCTAAAGTAGCTCATACTATTTCAACTACAATCTTAAAAAGGTTTTTTGCAGTATTTTTAGTAATAGTTGGTTGCAAAATGCTAATGTAATTTTGATATTTGCGAGATATTAACTTATAATTATTTTATAAAATTTGGAGAAACTAGCAATGTATTACTTACAACGGTTCTTTACCGTATTATTTTTAATTTCTTTGTTTTCTTGTACTCAAAATTTTCAACAAACTCCTTCTAAATATCCATTGGAATTTAATGTTGCTATAAATAAATTAGCTAATCATTTATTGATACAGACTAAAGATACTAAAAGCACTATGCAGTTGGCTAATAAAACAATTGTATTAGACCCTTTTGCTGATGCGAATAGTGGTGAAATAGTTGAAGTTAGTCGCCAAATTGAAAAAATCATTTTTGACAATGCTAAAAAGCTTGATGTAGATATTGCTAGAATTACTCCGCAAAATTTACGTGAATCCCAGTACGTTATGAGTGGTATTATCGATTTTACTGACTATTCAGTTGGTGATACAACGGATAAGACAGAAAAATACTATAAAGTTTCAGCATCAGTTATCGATTTAAAAACTGGTAAAATTATAGCTGATTCCAGTAGTTGGATATTAAATTTAGATTTAGACCATACTCCAACCGCATTTTATCAAGATAGTCCAATCTACATGAAAGATAGTAATATCGAAAGCTTAATTGCTACTGCCAGAAAAGGAGTAGGAGAATTAGCTAATAAAGTTTACTATGATTCCATAGATGTACAGGCTTTATTAGTTCAAGCTGAAACAGACTATGAGAATAAGGATTATCCTAAAGCTTTAAAATTATTCAAACAAGTTTCTGAACATCCAGATGGTAACAAGTTGATGAGAACTTATGCTGGTTTATATGAAACTAATATGAAACTAACAAATCAAGAAGCAGCAGAAAATGCTTTCACTCAATTATTAGCTACTAGTGTAGAAGAAAATCAGAATTTAAACATTAAATTTTTATATCAAGTTAATTCTATTGAATTTGTTGATAATCTAAAACTGAAAGATGATTATGCTTTATGGTTAAAAATGATTGCCAAGTATTTTAATGATAATGACCAATGTTTTCATATAGTAGGCCACAGTAGTAAAACTGGGAATCAAGTCTATAATAAGAAATTATCCTTAAAAAGAGCTAAAGCTTTCCAGAATAAATTATCAATTATCAATATAGAGACAAGATCGAAAGCAATTGGTCAAGGCTTTGTAAATAATATGGTTGGTTCTGGAACTGATGATGCAAAAGATGCGATTGATCGAAGAGTTGAAATTATGGTAGTTAATTGTTCAACGATTTGATTTATCATCCTTAACCGATGTTACAACAATTCTAAATTAGAAATATATGTAAGATGTAATGAGAAACAAATTGTATCGGTTATATTTATTAAAGTTAATTGATATGATTCATAACATCCTACATAAAATCTATTTTAGTTTGTAACATCACTGTAATTCAGAATTTTCTGCATTAAATACCCCAATACCATATTCAATACTACCTATCATAAATGAAAATAAGATTGTAAAATGAAAAAAAACTGCACCACAAAAATTAGTTATACCATATCCTGAACATAGCAATAAACTCTGTTTCATTTTAATATCCAATTGTTTAGAAATATCAAAAAGGTAAGGTAAATGAGATAATCCGCCATCCATTAATATAACTTGAGCAGTGTCTGTTGCAATAGATGTTGCTCCAAGCATAGAAATAGATACATCTGATTTTTTCATGGCTATAGCATCATTAATTCCATCTCCAACAAAACAGATAGTTTTCCCTTCATTTTGCATTTGTTCAATCAGATTGGCTTTATCTTGTGGAAGTAGGTCATAAAAATAATCATCCATGCCAAGCATTGTTGCTAATCTTTTGGTTGGTTGTTCTCTATCACCTGAAATAATAGCCATATGTTTAATGCCACTTTGTCTTAGTTCTTGGATAACTTGATATATTTCTGGCCGAATTTGAGGCTGTATTTCAATTGCTCCTTTTATTACATTATCAATAGAAATAATAACTAAAGAATAACCTTCTATATCACAATATATCTGAGCTTGTTGAATTTGATCTGGAATGTTAATTCCTTCAGTTGTCATAAAACGAGTGCTACCAACTTTGATAGTTTTGTTATCTATGTCTACAGTAATACCATAACTTAGTTGGTAATTTGCATTATCGATATTAGGTAAGGATATATTTAATTTTTCTGCTTTAGCTAAAATAGCAAGAGCTATAGGATGTGTTAGCTTACGTTCTGCGGCAGCAGCATAAGTTAAAATTTCTTTTTCTTGTAAGTCATCACACGGAATTATTTGTCCAACTTCAGGTTGAATGGAAGTTAAAGTACCAGTTTTATCAAAAAGTATTGTATCAACTTTAAGCAAATTTTCTAAAGCCCGTCCATCCTTGACTAAAATACCTTTATGGTAGGCCAAAGTAAGATGCTTAAGAGTTTGCAAAGATGCCAAGACCTTAATATCACTGCCAGGACTACTATAAAGTATCGTCAATGTTGATGGAATACCAACAGTAAGAATAAAGCACCAATAGTAAGTAAAGGTTTAGCAGCATTATCAGCCCATGTTTCTGCTCTTGACTGCAAATGGGTTTTAAATTCAACTGTATGAGCTAAAATATTAGTAATTTTGGAAATATTAGTATCAAGCCCTGTTTGTTCAACTTTTATCAATATCTTACCACTTAAAACTATTGTAGATGCAAACACTTGTTCTCCAATACCTTTTTCCAATGGTACTGATTCACCAGTTAAGACATGTTGATCAATCATTGCCATCCCTTTGATTATCTCACCATCAATAGGTATTACTTCTCCCATACCAACAATATCATTAAGTTGGACAGTTTCTAATGGTACTTCAATTTCTATATCATCTTTTAATATCCATGTATTTTTCGGTTGTTTACCAAAAATATCGGTTAGCATTTCTTGAGAATGATTTTGAGTTTTTTCCACCATCTTATTGCCTAACTGATAAAACCAAGCGGCAAGGCTGGCAGTAAAATACTGTCCCATTAAAAAACATCCAACACTGACAATAGAAATTAGCAAATCATTTTTAAGTTTAAATTCTGCAAGGGATTTTTGAGTTTCTATTAAGATTGGAACTGTAGCATAGCTAGTAGCTAAAATACCTAAAAATCTTATTGGTGGATAAAAATAACTCACTGCAACTAATCCAACTGATATTGTACTAACTTTAAAATAATGGTTAGTTTCTGCAGTAGCAATTGTATTTATTGTGACAATTTGAGTTTTATTGGATTCAAGAATATCTGGTTTATTAGATTTAAAACGGTTAAATATCCTTGTTCCAACATAGGTTCCAAGTAATACCTCAACACCTAAAAATATCATCTGATTACCTATCCTATAGCAATTCTTAATTATGAATGCTTAATTCTTAATTAACTGATGTTACGCAGAGAGCTATTTAATCAATTTGCATTCAATAGGTTTCACCTATGGCTATTCAAATTTAACCTCGTTGGGGTTATTTCAATCCTGAAAGGATTAAATTAGAAAATACTCCTCTTCCCTTATTAGGTACTTCTTTTATAATTACTTTTGCCATTTATAATACCTTTGATTTTATACAGAAAAATGTAATAAATTGATTTTAAATTATAGACTGGTAAAATAAGATATCAGTCAACCAAATTTACAATTAAAAAACGATCCGGTTTAACATATACTATAAAAATATTCAAAAGTGAATAATCGCTATTTAAATTAATAAAATTCAGAAGATATTCTTAAAATAATAAAATTGGACTGAATTGGGAAACGCTATATATTAAAATTTATAGTATTTTATGATTTGACAAACTATAGTAATATAATCAATTGATTTTGAATTTAATTAAGAATTAAGCGTTCATAATTAAGAATTGCTATAGTATAAATATGAGAGAAAAAATGACAATCAAAATTTTTTTAGCTTCATCTTTTGAATTGCGGGAGGATCGAGAGGCTCTTAGGCTTTTTATCGCTTCCAAAAATGATATGCTCCAAGAACAAGGAGTGTATTTGAAATTGGTGACTTGGGAGGATAGTTTTGTTAATGCTATTGTCCCAGATGGTATGCAGAGTAATTATAATGAGGCGATAAAAGAATGTGATGTAATATTTTTTCTATTTTTGAAGAAAGCTGGAAAATATACTTTGGAAGAGTTTGAGGTGGCTTATGAATATTTTAAACGAACTAGAAAACCGCTTATTTATACTTTTTTTAAGGATGGAAAAGAACGTACTCCAGAGCTTATTGAGTTTCAGGGGCAACTAAGTGAGGAGATGCACTTTTATACCAGCTATGAGAATAAGCATGATTTATGTAATCAGATTTATGACCAATTTGAGAAGTTAGGTTATTTGAAGAATTCATATGGAAGACCATTGCCAACAATTCCTAAACCACCAAGTAATTTTGTGGGACGGGATGATTTGTTGGTTGAGATTCATGATCAGTTGGAAAGGCGTAGTCGGGTGGTGTTGAATGGGTTGGGGGGAATTGGTAAGACGACTATTGCTCAAAAATATGTGGAGCGTTATCGAGATGAGTATAATACGGTGGCGTGGATATTTATCCAGAATAGTTTAGAGCAAGATATGGTGACTATATTACAGGCACATTTTGATGATATAGTTTTTCCTACTAATACACCGATAGAGGATAAGTTTGAACATTTAGTGACGGCGTTGGGGTATTATTATGATGGAAATAATCTGTTGGTGCTGGATAATGCTAATGATGCGGATGGATTGTTGGATTTGGTAGTACATTTAGAGGCTTGCGGTTGGGAAGCTTTGATTACGTCACGTTGTACTCTGGATGAGGAGGAATATAAGTTTATACAAGTGGATGAATTGCCGGAGGATGATGCGATAAAGTTGTTTCGGAAGTATTATAGTTTGGAAACGGATGTTGCTGAGTTGCGGGTTTTGTTAGCGAAGATTGATTATCATACTTTGTTGATTGAGTTGGTAGCGAAGGCTGGTAAGAAGAAGGGTTTGAGTATTGGTCAGTTGTTGGAGCGATTGGATGGTGGTTTGGCTCATGAGGATTTGCAACGGATTATAACGGTTGGTAAACATGCTGATACTCATAAGGTTAGTAAGAAGGCTAAGTTGCATGAGTATATTGTGGCGATGTTTGAGCCAGAAGATTTGGATGAGGAGCAGCAACGGATTTTGCGGTATTTTTCGGTGTTGCCAGCAGTGAATATTCCGTTGAAGCATTTGAAGAGGCTGTTTGAAGTTGAGAATGAGAATGAATTTGAGGATATTTTGGATGGGTTGTTGCAGTCGGGTTGGTTGGGTGTGAGGGATGGTGGTTATTGGATGCACAGTTTGATACAGGAGGTGGTGTTTGTTCGGTTGAAGGTGGATAATGAAAATGTTGGAGAGTTGATTGCGATTTTAAGTGGAATTATGCAGGAGCATCTTGATATTGCTATTGATTATAAAGATTATGCTTTATCAGTAACGCAAAAAATTAAGGAGTCGGATAGTGATATTGGCTTGTTAAATTTTTATTTATCTGATTTTTATAAGAATATTGGACAGTTGGATGGTGCCTTAGAAAGTATTATGAAGGCTGGTAAGCATTTTGTTCAATGTGATGATAGAAAGAATGTTGCAGCATCTTATGAACGTGCTAGTTCTCTTTATGTATCATTGGGAAAAATTGATGAGGCTTTAAATGCTGCTGAATTATGTAGTCAAAAATGTAAAGAAGGCTGTGAAACAAATCCAGATGATGAAGATTTGAAAAACGGGCTGGCTATCTCTTATGAAAAATTAGGCGATATTCACCAAGCTTTGGGCCAAGTCGATAAAGCTCTTGAGTTCTTTGAATTATTCACTGGATTAATGAAACAACTCTATGACTCGAATCCTAAAAGTGAGAGTTTGAAAAACGG
>DAOUSL010000325.1 GCA_030627235.1 Thioploca sp. | reverse complement strand
ATGTAAATTTGACAGCAAAACTGTTATATAAATTTACATCAGAATTAGATGCCCAATAAGACGCTTCATAATATTTTTTGTGCTTATATCCATACCGCGTTGTGCCTCCCCAATTCAAAATATTTGCAAACAAAGTAATATATTCAGTAGAATTTATTGCTGGTAATAGCTGAGATTCATAATCTTGAATGTATTTTTCTTTGAGAAATTCAAGCAAATAAGTTTGATTCCCTTCTATATCATATTTTTCCTTAATTCCGCAGGTCAAAATGTAATATGCAGTAAGTGAGTATTTTGCAAAATATTTTTTTCACCAAATTGGTGAAAAATTCACGTATTTTTTTGGTAATTATTGTGATTATTAGTATCTTACAGTCATAAAATATACATTATGACAAAGATAGAAAAACGAAGTGAAAAAATCAATCCTTTTGGCGGCATCAATTTCGTGCTTGATTTGATGAATAAATCAGGAATTGTTGAACTTATTACTAGCCAGCTAGGGAGTCGTCCAAAACAAGCAAAGTATTCTTACAGTGACATCTTTTTCAACCTATGGAGTGTTTTTTTCTGTGGTGGAGATTGCGCAGAAGACATAAATGAACACTTAAAGGAATCCATTGAGAATGTTAAAGATGGCAAAGTTGCCAATGCAGATACTGTTCTCAGAGTTCTAAAGAGTTTAAGTACTGATAACGAGAAAATTGTAAGTACAGCAGGAAAGGAGTACACAATTAATAGACATGATGGACTTAATCAGTTGAATATAAGCATAATGAAGACAATTGAGTTACTAAAAGCTGGTGCTTTTTATGACTTTGATTATGATAATGAAGTTCTAAAAACAGAAAAGCACGATGCCGTAAATACATATAAACATGGTAGAGGATACTTTCCTGGGATGGCTACAATTGATGGGATGCCTGTCTATTTTGAAAATAGAGACGGAAATATGAACGTAAAAACTGATCAAGCACAGTTACTTGAAAGAGCATATAAATTACTTAATGACAATGAGATAAAAATAAATAGAAGTCGTATGGATGCTGGCTCATATTCAAAAGAAATTGTAGAAACAGTAGAAAAAAACAGCAAGCTATTTTATATACGAGCAAATAGATGTGCAGCCTTAACAAAACAACTTTTTGAAAAAAAAGATTGGGAAACTGTTGAAATAAACAACATTATTTATGAGGTATGTACACTTGATTATCAGCCATTTAAAGTTAATAAAAACGAAAAATCAAAGACATACAGACTTGTTGTAAGTCGCGAAAAAACGAAAAACCAACAAGTAAATCTTTTTACAGGCGATACCATGAGATACCGTAGCATATTAACAAATGATGTTATTTCTTCTGAAAAAGAAGTTATTGAATATTACAACAAACGAGGAACTGAAGAAAAAACGATAGATATTTTAAATAATGACTTCGGTTGGGCTAAGATGCCTTTTTCTTTCTTAGCTGAAAATACCGTTTTTCTGACACTAATGATGATTTGTTTAAATATATTCACTTGGGTAAAGAAAAAGGTTTCTATGGTTTTTCCTGAAATAAAAGTGAGCAGTCGGATGAAGCGTTTCATTTATCGGTTCATTACGGTTCCAGTACAATGGAAGAAACGTAGTAGATATATAATATTAAGAGTGTTTAGCAGTAAACCTTATGAAAAGTTACCACTTGCGTAAATTAAAATAAGAATTTTGAAATGAAATTTCTGCATATGTTGCGGACTAGGATAGATGTACAATGTTAATACTTAGGTAAGTATTTGGTAATAAATGAGTTATGTATTTTTTTTGATAAATTAAGCTAGTTTTGATATCAAAGTAGAGAAATGTACAAACTCACTTTTAGGGAAAAGGTGTGGTGAGATTTAATGAGTACAAATTTCAATTGTATTTTTACCAAATCTCATCGCACTTCTATTATTTTACCTCGTTTTGTAAAGGAAACTATACCATGCCAAACTACCCAAAAAGAGCTGCGGAGTTAAGGTACTATGAAATAGCACTGCAGGTAGCTATTCATTAGACTTGTTACGCATTATAACACCTATTAAATCAGTAAGTTACACTTTTATTCAGTGCCTAATATTAGATTTACAAAATGGATAAATTATAACATTGCTGAATATCAAGTAAATAAGATTTGAAGAGCTATAATATTATGATACCTTTGT
>DAOUSL010000286.1 GCA_030627235.1 Thioploca sp. | reverse complement strand
ATAAGTTCGATTCTTATTATTGGTATTCCTGCACAAAGTAGTGATGTATAATAAAAAACAAATAAAGCATAAGTAAAAATAATTACATCTTGGACATTTAATTATTTTTACTTATGCTTTATTTGTTTTTTATTATACATCACTACTTTGTGCAGGAATACCAATAATAAGAATCGAACTTATAAAACGGTGGGTGATTGGGTAAAAGATACTTATGCTAAAGATTCTAAAGCTACTTTACTTAGAAAGTTATCTAATCCGTACGTGAAAGCAATTAGATGGGCTTCAAATCGGATTGGATATGAAGGCATTGTAGCTTTTGTGAGCAATAATAGCTTTTTAGACGATCTCTCATTTGATGGAATGCGGAAGCATTTAGAACAGGATTTTTCTAAAATTTATGTTTTGGATTTAGATGGAAATATCAGAAAAAATCCAGGAAAAACCTCTAATGTATTTGATATTAAAGTGGGAGTTAGTATTAATTTGTTTGTAAAAAGCAATACACAAGATCATGCGATTTATTATGCCAAGATTGAGGATACTTTAAACAAAGATGAAAAATTATCTGCTTTACAAAATATTATTGATTGGCAACAAGTTGTTCCAAATGAAAATTATGTATGGCTAACAGAAGGATTACACGAAGAATTTGACGATTTTATTCCATTGGGAACTAAGGAAGCCAAAGCTCAAAAAGGAATTACAGAAGATGTTGTTTTTAAGGTTTATAGTAGCGGTGTGAAAACTAATCGTGATGCTTGGGTTTATAATTTCAATCAACAAACCCTTGAACAAAATATGCAAGCTACTATTATATTTTATAATCAACAGATTGAGCAATGGATAAATAAAACAAATAAAAATGTCAAAGTTGATGATTTTGTTATATATGATGATGATGAAATAAAATGGAGTGGTGATTTAAAAATTCATCTTCAAGCTGGAAGAATTGCTGAATTTTTTGATGAAAAGATAAGACAATCTATTTATCGTCCTTTTACTCATTCATACCTATTTTTTGATAGAACTATGAATAATCGGGTTTACCAATTTCCCAAAATCTTCCCCACACTAAAAACTGAAAAAGAAAATAAGATTATTTGTATTGGTGGTTATGGAAGAAAACCGTTCGCTATTTTAATAACGAACAAAATATCAGATTTAAATTTTTATGGAGATCCACAACAAGCCTTCCCCTTCTACACCTACAACGAAGACGGCAGCAATCGCACCGAAAATATCACCGACTGGGCATTAAACCACTGGCAACAACACTACCAAGATAAAAAAATAACCAAATGGGATATATTCCACTTTGTTTACGGTCTGCTCCACCAACCCCAATACCGAGCCAAATATGCCCAAAATTTAAAAAGAGAACTACCACGCCTGCCATTAACCCCAACATTCTGGGACTTCTCAACAGCTGGCCACCAACTAGCAGAATTACATCTAAATTACGAACAAGCCAAACCATTTAAGCTAGAAGAAATTGAAAATCCCAAATACCCATTCAGCTTAAAAGTAGAAAAAATGCGGCTCCCCAAAGACAAAACCCAACTTATCTAGAACAATTTCCTTACCCTAAAAGGCATCCCACCAGAAGCTTTCAACTACAAAATTGGCAACCGTTCTGTCCTAGAATGGATCATCGACCAATACCGAATCAAAATCGACAAGCGTAGTGGCATTATCAACAATCCAAACCGCAAAGAAGACGAAGAATATATATTACAATTGATTGGAAAAGTGATAGCGGTTAGTTTAGAAACGGTGGGGATTGTTGATGGGTTGGGGAAATTTGAATTATAATAGTTTTACGATAATTTTATGATAAGTTCACGACAGTTCCATGATTAGTTCCACCGATTTTATCGGTGGCTATTCATATTTAACCTCTTCGAGGTTGCAACCCCAACGGGGTGGAACATAAATAGCCATGGGTGAAACCCATGGAACTTGATTTAAAAATTATTTTTCAGGTATTTCAACTTTAGCATTTTTTAACAAACCATTAATATAATCTTGCATTTGTAGTGATTGCATAGCACTTCTAATTCTTTCTTTGATATTTTCAAACTTAGGCAATTTTATAGCACGCACATCTTGCAATTGAATTACATGCCAGCCAAATTTAGTCTTAGCTATAGCATTCTTACCTTTTTCTAATTTTTCTACTGATGCCCAAAATTCTGGTTCAGTCATTGCTTGACTAATCCAACCTAAATTACCACCTTGATTAGCAGAACCTATATCAGTAGATTTATCTTTTGCAAGGGTAACAAAATCTTTGTCAACTTCCAATTCCTTAATAACAGCTTGAGCTTCTGCTTCAGTAGCCAATTGAATATGTTTAACCTTATATTCATTAGGAGTAGCAACATTAGTTATCTGTTTATCAAACTCTATTTTTAGTTCAGCATCAGTTAAAGGGTTTTTATCCAAATGGTTACGAATGGCCATTGCCATCAATAACTTCTCTCTAGTTTCAGCTAGTTTTTTAATAAATTCAGGATGTTGTTCTAACTTTTCTCGAACTGCATCTTGTTTTAACAATTCACGTTGCACTAATTCATCGATTAGTATTTTTGGATCAACTTCACTGCCATCATTACGAATTTTAGCATAATTATCATAATCTTGTTGAGTGATAACTGTACCATCTACTATCGCAACTACATCAATAGTAACTTCAGCGGCATAACTGGCTAATGGAATTAATAATGCACATGATAATAAACCAATACGAACATTAAACATACTTACTCCTTATAAAATAGATTAAAGCTTATTAGATATCTTTCCTAAATATATAAATGTAGGATGCAATGAACGAAGTGAATTGCATCAAGATGTAATTCGTAAACTCATTACATCCTACATAAATTCCGTAATTAATGATTGTTTCGGGAATGGAGCATAGCGAATTTCCCAAAACCTAAATACAATCATACTTAGCTATATTACTTTCGTTATTTAGGAAATATGTCTATTTTACATCTTAAAGTTTATCT
>DAOUSL010000125.1 GCA_030627235.1 Thioploca sp. | reverse complement strand
GCTTTGTGCGGAGTCGCCCTATGAGACCGGACGTGTCAGGGCAATTATAACCGTTTCGCTGAAAAATTGATTAGTTCACGGAATAAGGAAGTTCCGTTAACATCATGAAATTTCTGCGAAACTCCTTCCATAAAATGACTAAATTAGTATTTCTCAATGAGATTACCTCCAATAATGTGATAATCTCTTTCAGCATGAATATTTTCAATATTAATATTTATACTAGAAACTTTCACATTATCCACAGCATCAATAACCGAAGCTAAAGCCCTAGCAACTTCTATTCTACTACTTTCCTCAGTTAAAACAAAATCACACAAGCCCCTCAATAGCACTGGCAAATTGTGCAGTAGCATTTGACTATCAGGGTATTACTCTGTCGGTTGGCATGTGCTTCTGCAATTAGGTCATCGGTGGTTTTGTTCATTTGATTGTGTCCCGTAATCAAGCCATCCATTAGGAAGTTGACTTAAATAGAAAATTAATCCATTATAATACAAATTAATATTTGGTGAACAATATGCTAAAAGAGATAATCGATAAAAGTAATTTTAAAATTATTTCAGGTTATTTTATATTTGGGTAAAGTTAAATATTTTTGAATTAGAAATTAATCGTAAAATAATAACTGAAATTACGCAGAAAGAATAAATTATTAATGTAAAATCTTGTAAACAAATTATATTTTATGGTTTAATGTTATTCAACTTATAATCACACAGATAATTAAAATATGAATACTAATATTAATTTCGATATGTTTTTTAAACAGTTTTCCGAAACCCTACCTAAAGGTTTATTAAGCTTACATCATGATTTAGAAAAAAATTTACGGGTTGGTTTAGATGCTACTTTACAGAAAATGAATTTAGTAACTAGAGAAGAATTTGATATACAGGTAGCAGTGCTAGAACATACTAGACAACGTTTAGAAGATTTAGAAACAGAGATTGCGAATTTAAAATCTAACCAAACTAATTAATTATGTCTTCTTTAGCTATAGTTCATAGCCGAGCTCAAGTAGGTGTTCAAGCATTACCAGTAACAGTTGAAGTTCATCTTACTAATGGTCTACCACGCTTATCTATTGTTGGTTTACCAGAAGCAGCCGTGAAAGAAAGCCAAGACCGAGTCAGAAGTGCTTTACTCAATAGCCAATTTGAATTTCCTTTACAACGCATAACTATTAACTTAGCTCCTGCAGACTTACCAAAAGAAGGAGGCAGATTTGATTTAGCTATTGCTATAGGTATTCTAGCTGCTTCTAACCAAATTTCGGCTGATGAATTATCACAATATGAATTCATTGGAGAATTAGCTTTAAATGGTGATTTGAGACCAGTGCGTGGAGTATTACCAATGGCGATAGAAGCTCGCAATTCTAAACGCCAAGTAGTAGTGCCAAATGGTAATGCTGCGGAAGCTAGTATGGTTAATGATGCTTCTGTGTTGCCGATTAAACATTTACTAGATATATGTGAACATTTGCAAGGTACGAGTTTAATTACTCCATTTTTTTCCACTGAGGAAACTCAAGCTAATGTAACTAATGCTATTCATATAGCTGATTTAAGTGATGTACGTGGCCAACATCATGCTAAAAGAGCATTGGAAGTAACCGCTGCTGGAGGTCATAACTTATTGATGTTAGGCCCACCTGGCACTGGTAAAACTATGTTAGCTAGCCGTATAGCTGGTATTTTACCACCTATGATTGAAAGTGAGGCTTTAGCAACTGCAACAATTGCATCTATTGCTATAGGCGGTTTCAATGTTCAAACATGGGGAATCAGACCATTTCGTTCTCCCCACCATACTGCTTCTGGAGTTGCATTGGTTGGTGGTGGTAGCCATCCTCGACCTGGAGAAATTTCTTTAGCTCATAATGGGATTTTATTTTTAGATGAATTGCCAGAATTTGATAAACGGGTATTAGAAGTTTTACGAGAACCATTAGAATCTGGTCATATAGTTATTTCTCGTGCCGCTCAACAAGCTGAATTTCCAGCTAATTTTCAATTGGTTGCAGCGATGAATCCTTGTCCTTGTGGTTATTTAGGCGATCCTAGTAATCGATGTCGTTGTTCACCACAACAAGTTAGTCGTTATCGAGCTAAAATTTCTGGACCTTTGCTGGATCGAATTGATATCCATATCGAAGTACCAAATTTACCCAGAACTGAATTACGACAAGATATAGTTCGTGAAACTAGTTTTGAAGTTAGAAAAAGAGTTATATTATCAAGGGATATACAGTTACAACGTGCTGGTAAAGCAAATAATTTGTTGGGGAATAAAGAAATAGAAAAATTCTGCCATTTGAGTGATGCTGATGAGAACTTGCTTGATACTGCAATTGAGCAGTTAGGTTTATCGGCTAGGGCATGGTATCGAATTTTGAAAGTAGCTAGGACTATTGCTGATTTAGCTGGTAGTGAAGATATCCAAACTCATCATTTAACAGAATCAATTACTTATCGAAGATTAGAAAGGAAAGGGATTTAATCATACTAATTCTTACTTAGGTTTCGGGAAATCCGCTATGCTCCATTCCCGAAACAACCATCACCACTAATTCTTAATTAAATTCAAAATAAATATTAATTATTTAATATTATTGTAGGCTGGTTATTAATTTAGATAACCAGACCTACTATTGAGCAATAATTAGAATTTATGACGCAACCCAATGGAAACGCCTGTGGTATCACCATCAATATCAGATTTAATACTTTCACCATGTCCTGAACCACCTAAACCAAGACCTTCTTCTGATTGAGCGTATTGTAGATACACAGTAGTATTTTTACCCAAATTATGATCGTAACCGGCAGCCATTAATGTTGGATTATTTTCTTCACCAGCAATAATTCGTTGATAGTATTGAGCTTTAATTGTACCAGCTCCTATACCATAACTAAGACCAATACCATAAGTATCATTGTCATTATCAGCAATACCTTTATCATCAAAAACACTTTGATAGAAGATATTTACCTTAGCACCAACCATACTAAAACCGGCAATTATCCGAGCAGCACTTGATTCATCAATTCCTGCAATCCCATCACCACCACCGTTTAATTCAGCACTATGGGTTTCATAACCAGCACCAAACATTAATAAACCATTATCATAAATACCGTTGACACTAAAAGCATCTGCACCATTACCATTGTCTTCAGTAACATATGCAGCTAAAGCTTGAAAGCCACTAATATTAGGAGTTTGATAAGCTATAACATTATTTGGTCGTAAATCCCAACTAGAACCACCAGTAATTTGCCGACTAGTGCCTAACTGAGTAGTCCAAAACATATCTGCTTCACCACTTAAGAGTTTAAATGGTGTATCATGACGACCAGCTAATATAGCACCGAAATTACCAGCAATCCCAACTACTTGATCACGATTTTTGAAATCATATGTACCATCACCACCTGTATCCATACCCCATTCAGCATGATATATAGCTTTTAAGCCATAGTCTAAGTCTGCTGATCCTTTAACTCCAATACGTGAACTATTACTGGATAAAGTGGTAGATTTAGATGCTCCATCTAAACTATCAACAGAAGCTTCGAGTTGTCCAAATAAGATTGTATCAGCCATAGCTGGAGTAGCCATACATGCTGCAACTGCAATTACGAGTAATTTTTTCATAAACTAATTAAATCCTTAATATCTGGTTTTCCTTAAAAAAAAGATTATATTATGACATCCAATAATACCTTCGCAAATGTCAAAATATTTCGGGAATGAGGTACGATTTCCAGAAATCCTGATATTACTTAGGTTTCGGGAAATCCGCTATGCTCCATTCCCGAAACAACCATTGGCGAAAGTATTGATCCAAGCATTAGAATTTACTATAAAATTTATTAGTTAAAACTAGAACTTAATTGTCTATATTAAACTAAATATTAAGTTAATTAAAAACTTTGATAAATTTTATTAAATCCTAAATTAATTAAAATAATTTTTAATACTCCAACTCAGAATTGGGGTTACCAAAAGAATATACTGATTAATACTACTAAACCATAACAGGCTAGTCTATGATTATTGCCTTGTCAAGAAAAAGTTTCAATGTTAGTATTAATATTTTTAACTACAAACATTAAACACATCTTATAAAAAATCTCTGAATTAATATAACCAATTAAATATTTAGAGATTTCATAAATATATGTACTTTAATTAAGAAAATTGTTAAACATATAAGTTCAATAAATGGAAAAATTTATGACTAATAAAATAAAACTTAGTATATTTATATCTATTGCAATAATTATATTCTTGCTAATTTTTTGGGGACAAAATAAAATTACTTCCCAACATCCTCTTTATATTGCTATGGTCTATTCTCCAGATAGTACTGATGGTAAAGCGATGTATAGAATTGTGCAAAATTATGTCGATAAAGTTAATAGCACTGGTGGTATTAATGATAAACCATTACGATTATTATCTTTTGATGATCAAAATGATAAAGATAAAGCCAAACAAATAGCTACTGAGATAGTTAAACAAAATAAGGCTCATGCTGTTATTGGCCATTATACTAGTGCTGCTTGTTTGGAAGGTGGTAAAATTTATTCACAAGCTAAAATTCCTGCTATTTCTGCCACTTGTACTGCTGATAATGTTACTAAAAATAACAAATGGTATTTTCGAGTAATTCCTAATAATGGATTTCAAGGAATTTTTCTAGCCAATTATATTAAAAGAGTTTTGGATTATAGTAAAATAACTATTATTTATGATAAAAATAGTGATTATTCCAATACATTGTTAGATGGTTTTGAAAATTCATATATAGGTTTGAAAGGTATTATAAAAAATAAATTTAGCATTACTGGTAATGATTTGATTAGTTTTGATGAAAACATTGAAAATATCACTAAACATTTTTTAAAAAATGATACAAAAAGTGGTATTTTACTAGCTTTAAATGCCGAAAAAGCTAAAAAGTTTATTGTTTCTATGAAACGTAAAGGATTCCATTATCCGATGATTGGCGGTGATTCAATAGGCAAGAAAACTTTTGCATCTCAATTTAATGAATACCCTGAAGAAAAAGCTCAACCAGGATTTTTTTCTGATGGAATTTTTGCAGTATCCCCGATGATTTATGATGTAGCAGGTGAAGATGCTCAATTAAGCAGAAATGCTTATATAAATGAGTATCATGAAGAACCAACTTGGGTTACTGTTACTGCATATGAGGCGATTCAAATACTTGTTAAAGCAATGCGGGACTCGAATATTCAAGGTAATGATATAGAAACAGAAAGAAGAGAAATTAGAGATTACTTAGCAACCCGTAATAGTATGGAAATGCCTATTGAAGGTTTAAATGGCCGATTTCATTTTGATTTACAAGGAAATGCAGTTAAACCATTAGCAATAGGAATATTTAAAAATCAACAGCTTATATCGGCTCTAACTCAATTTCAGCATGTGCCAAATGCAATTAATATCCCTAATTTAGAAGAAGAGCTTCTGGCTGAACGAATTGTTATTATTGCAGGTCAATATATGCATAAAACTAATATTGTTTATACTGGTATTGATTTCAATGAAATAAGTAATTTAGATGCAAAAAGTTCAAAATATGAAGTTGATTTTTATCTATGGTTTAGATTTAAAAAAGGTGTAGAAGCTGATGCGATTAAGTTTATTAATTCAGTTAAAGTAGGTTTTAGCGATTTAAAATTAGGTAAACCAGTTGCTGAAAAATTGCTACCAAATAATGTTATATATCGAGCTTATCAGATTAAATCTCAATTTAAAGAGAGATTTAATTTTAGAGATTATCCGTTTGACACTCAAAGATTAGCTATCAGATTTAAACATAATAATTTGACTAGGTATAACTTAATTTATGTTGTAGATTTTGTTGGTATAAATACTGAAAAAGTATTAGATAAATTTACTCGTAATCATGTATTTGATTTAATTACAGATTGGAATGTAAAAGCAGTTAATTTATTTCAGGATATAACTAAAAATGAATCCACTTTGGGTGATCCAAGTTTTTTTGGAACTAATTCTAGTATAGAATATTCTCGTTTTAATGCTGTTATTGAAGTAAAAAGGGATATAACTAGCTTTATTACCAAAAATCTATTGCCATTATTATTTTTGGTTGGATTATCATATTTAATTATGTTTTTACCATTTAAAGAAATTTCAGTTGGAGCAGTTAGTGGTACATTGGTAGCTGTGGCATTTTTTCATTTAAGTTTAGCTAATGGATTGCCAACTGGGATTGGATATGCGGTAGTATTAGATTATGGTTTTTATGCTATTTATGGCTTAATCATTTTTCAACTATTTTTAGTAGTAATTGGTCAACGGGAAGATATTAGAGAAAATAAACAATCTCAACAAAAGGTATTATTATTAGGTAGAATAGTATATCCAGTAGTTTTTATCTGTGTAGGAATTATAACTTTTTACGTGTATGGCAATAACATGGCAAAAATATATTCCCAATCCAATCAAGATAATACTCATACATATATAAGTAAAACTCCAACTGATAGTGATAAAGTAACCTTAACTTTAGGTTCTTGGCGAGTGCAAGATGTGGAAGAAATGAACAATTTTCTATCTGTTTTTAATCAACAATATCCGAATATTGAAGTTAAATTCACTCCATTTCTAGAATTCGTAAAAATGATCCGATTTCAATTAAAACATAGTATTGCTCCTGATTTATTTTATTTAAAGTCTTTTTCTCTTTCCAGACCACTGTCAGAAGCAGGTTATTTAGAACCTTTAGATGATTTACCAGGTTTAGAAAATTTTGATTTAGCTGCTCGTTATCCATGGGTTGATCATAGTAATAAACAATATGCAGTACCTTTTATGGTAGTTTCTCATGCAATTTATTACAATAAAGATTTATTTAATAAGCTACAATTAAAACCACCAGTTACTTGGGAGCAATTGATTATAGTAGCAAATAAAATTAAACAAGCTGGTTATATTCCATTTGCTAATGGTATAAAAAATACTTCTTCAGCCTCTGAGCTTATTTTTATGAATTTAGCTCCTAATTTCATCGGTGGTAAAGAAGGTAGACTCAAATATGAGACAGGACAAAGCTGTTTTAATGATGAACATGTTGTAGCTGCATTTCAAGCAGTTGCTGATATTGCTCCATTTTTACCTGAAAAGTCTCAATATATTGCTGAAGAAGGAAGCCGTCGGTTATTTTTGAATGAAAAAGCTGCTATGTTTATGGATAGTTCAACAGATATTATTGAATTTGAACAGGCTAATTTTAAATGGGATGTTTTTGCTACTCCAGCTCCAGCAGATCAACCTGAATATATAACTTATCATCCTGAATTTGGAGTCGCAATTAATTCTGCATCTAAACATAAACCAGAAGCCAAGATATTTTTAGAATGGTTAACTAAACCTGAAACGGCAGAATTATTTAGTAATACTTTACCAGGTTATTTTCCTTTGTATGATCAGCAACCTAATCTTATCAATGAACATGCAAAGAATTTTCTAGCTTTAAATACTAATAGAGGCAAGGATGTACGTTGGTCTTATCCTAATTTGATGGATGGTTTACCGGATGGGAAATGGCTAATGTATAAAAATACTGAAGCTGTTATTTTAGGCCATAAAACTCCACAAGAAGCCGCTAACTCTTTGCAAGATAATCTATCTCAATGGTATCAACCAGCCCAGAAATGTCTGAGGTTAAAAACTGATAATCAATAGTCATAGCTTTCTTTTGTGAAGGTTAAACCAAACCTGCCAGATTTTAAAAACCTGGTAGGTTTGAAGTATTTTACCATTAATAAGTTAGTTGGATATTGCTTCATATTTCAAAACAGTCTTTCTAATTCTATCTGCAAAGTTGCCAATTTCTTCTATATTCCCAATCGGAATTTTTTCTTCTTTCTTATCATCATTATCAAACAAAGCCAAATATTTTTGGGAAGTATTAAAATAAAGGCGGCATACTTGCCTCATTTTATTATCATCTAACAAAATTCCAAAGTAACTAACTGTATCACGGTAAAATATTCTATTTTCTTCAACGGTATATTTTAAAATATCTCTTATAATAATAAAACTTTCAGTTTCTTCGATAGTAGTTATAATTCTAGCATCGTCTTTTTGTTTAAGGGATTTTGCACTGGAAATATCAGGTGCTTGATTTTCAGAATCTATTTCTGATTGGATATTATCTTTATCAAACACTGAATTTAAACGTTTACTAAGTTCTTCGCTAATAAACTGTTTAAATGCCATTTTTGTAACAATATGAAATTGTTCTAAAACATTTTGAGTTACTCTGCCTGAATATACTTGGCAAGTAAAAAATTTCACAAAATCATCTGATGGTTTTATTAACTGGCTTGCTAATATTAACTTGATTTCTCTGGTATATTTTAGTTCAGCAGCAGTAGAAATAAGTTCTTTTAAATCAAAATGAGACTTAGTAAGTTTTTTTAGTTCTGGAATCAAAGATTCCTGAATATCTAACAAGTCTAATTCTAAAAACGGTTTAGAATCCATTTGATTTGGCTTTTCTAAATCTGTATAAAATCTATATATTACTCCATTAGTCAGAATAGCAATACGAGATTCAGTCACTGAAAAATAACGATAAAGTTGCGAAGCATGTTCATTATCTAAATCTGTACCACACCATTTACATTCGATTAGAATTATTGGCTTATTATTTTGCATAATAGCATAATCTACTTTTTCCCCTTTCTTTATTCCAACATCAGCAGTATATTCTGGAACAACTTCAGTGGGATCATAAACATCATAATCTAATGATTTAATGAAAGGAATTATAAATGCCTGTTTTGTTGCTTCCTCTGTTTTAATCAAATCAATAGATTTTTTAACTCTAGCTCCAAGAGACTGAATATCTTCTGAAAAATCCATCTTATTCTCCAATTTGTATTGAACGTTATTTATAATTATGGTAATTCTAGAATTTATTGATAAAATCATTATTTAATAAAATATAGAATAGTAGGTAAAGCCTTATCTTACCAAACATTTTCTATATAAAACAAATTTCTACAAAATTTTACCATTTTGGTGGCAATATATTACCCACCATATATAGCATTTTTCGATTAAATAGTATACTAAAATATAGGTAATGGGCTACTACTAAAATACAATTTGCGAGTTCTATTAAATGCCGTTGTTACGATGCCTTTCCTTAAATTCATCATAATGTTAATATTATTTAATTTTTTTCAACATTACTTCGTTCAGGACTACCGAATGATTTATATTACTGTTGAATTTAATTAAAAATTAAGCATTCATAATTAAGAATTGCCATTAGTTAGTTCATGATAACTGCAATCTTATAAACTAGGAGTTATAATGTCAAAATTAAACCAATTACAAGAAAAATTATTGAATAATTTCCAAAAAAATTTCCCTATTTCACCAACACCTTATGCAGATATTGCTGATGATTTAGGTATAACAGAAGCAGAAGTATTGGAAACTTTAAATGAATTAAAAACAGTTGGTATTATAAGTCGTATTGGTCCAGTGTTTCAGCCTCATAGTCTTGGTACTAGTACTTTGGCAACTATGGAAATACCTCAATCAAAATTAACAGAAATAGCTAATTATATAAGTAACTTATCTGAAGTAAATCATAATTATGAACGTGAACATAAATTTAATTTATGGTTTGTAATAACAGTTCTTACAATAGAACATTTGCAAAATACATTAACTAAAATTGAACATAATACTGGGTTTAAGGTTTTATCATTACCAATGTTAGCTAGTTATCATATTGATTTAGGTTTTGAGCTAAAATATTAATAATATTACTATAATTTATAAACTAATCTAGAAATTTTAAATAGCTTGATAGACAATATAATTTGGATGTCTTATAATCATTTAATATTTATTTAATAGGATTAAATTATGTTTGTAAACAAGTTATCGATCACATTTATTGCTGCTACAGTATTGTTTTTAGTTGGCTGTCAAACTGCACGTATTTACACTATGGAAAAGTTTGGTGTTCATAAGCGTGATTTATTAGTTAGTGATGTTAAAAAAGCTCGTGATTCACAGGAATCTGCAAAGAAAGAGTTTAAATCTGCGTTAGAAAAATTTAGTTCAGTGGTTAAATTTGATGGTGATGCTTTACAAAAGAAATATGATCAACTTAGTGCAGCATTTAAACGTAGTGAATCTAAAGCTAAGGATGTGCAAGATCGGATTGAATCTGTAGAAGGTGTTTCTAAGGCATTATTCCGAGAATGGGAAACAGAAATTAAGCAGTTTTCTAATGATAATATGCGGCAAATTAGCCAAGAAAAGTTAACCGAAACTAAAACTCGTTATGCTAAGTTAATTACTGTTATGAAAGAAGTTGAAAAGAAGATTGAGCCTGTTTTGGCTACATTTAGAGATCAGGTTTTGTTTTTGAAACATAATTTAAATGCTAGAGCAATTGCTTCAATTCAGGATGAGGTAGTATCAGTTCAGTCTAATGTGGCATCGTTAATTAAAGAAATGGAAACTTCTATTTCAGAAGCTAATACATTTATTAATTCGATGAGTCCAGAACAGTAATTTTTAATTGTCATGCAAAGTCATTGGGATAGCCGTGGCTTTGTGTGAAATTTCAATAAGATAATAATATGAAAATCAAATTTTCCAATTTAGGTTCTATTAAGGAAACTGAGCTAGATTTACGTCCTTTGACTGTGATTATTGGGCCAAATAATTCTAATAAGACTTATATTGCTTATTGTGTTTATGGGTTGTGGAAACAATTTATATCTACAGTTTCTTCCAAATTAATGGATTCTATTGATCTTAAAAAAGAATCTGTAAATAAATTATCAATAAAAAAAGAGCAATTAATTAACCTTTTTATTGAAGGACATAATCGTAAAATAGATGATTTCAGAGAAAATTTAGATAAATATTTTCAAGATTCAAATGGTAAATTATTTGTTAATACAAATTTTGAAATAAAGCTTAGTGAAGAAAAAGTAAGGCAAGCAATAGAGTTAATTGTTGAACAAGAGAATTTAAATTCTCTATTAGAAGAAGATTTAAGTATTAGTTCAAGTGGTGATACTTTATACATATCTTTTGCTAAAAATATTGATACTAGCATTAGTGAAGAGACTAGAATAAAACTAACAGCTATTTCATTAATTATTGCACTTAGTGAACAATTATTTCCAACACCATTTATATTACCAGCCGAACGTAATGCTTTTATAATTCATTATAAAATGTTAGCTAATAGACGTTTTAACTTGTTGAGAGAAAATAGAAGAGAATTAATTCGTAAAAGTGAAGATGATATAAAAAGACAATTTGATATACTCAGAGAACAGGGTGATATTAGTTATCCTGAACCAATAGAAGATTTTTTGGAATTTTTAACTAATGCTGAATTTAATAAAAATGTTAAATTAAATCCAGCTTCAAAAAATGAATTTCAAAAATTGGCTGATAAAATTGAATATTACATTATTAATAAAAATAAAGTGTTTTATGAACCAACTGTATTAGAAGGTAAGGAAATAAAAGTAAGAGTTAATAAAGATTTAACAATTTATTTGCATAATGCTTCTTCTTCAATCAAACAACTAACCCCTTTGTTGTTATATCTACGTTATCGAGCTAAGAAAAATGATTTATTGATAATTGATGAGCCAGAGATGAACTTACATCCTGAATCTCAAACTAAATTACTGGAAATTTTTGGTATTTTGGTGAATTTAGGAATTAATGTGTTGATTACTACGCATAGTCCGTATTTTATGGCACATCTTAATAATTTAATTAATAAAAATACTGATGCTAAATTGTTAAAAAAACAAGCTGGTTCACTTTATTTGAAAGATTCTCGTGCATTCTTGCCATTAGAACAAGTAAGTGCTTATGAAATGCAAGATAATAAACTAGTTTCATTAAAAGATGAAGAAGAAAATATGATTAGTTGGAATACATTAAGTGATACTTCATTTGATATTCAACGTCGATATTTTGAACTAGATGAGATAGAAGAAAAATATGGCAAGAAATAAATCTGCTCAAAAGATACAACCTAAATTTAATTTTTTAGAAGAATTATTTTTATCTGTTTCAAGAGAACGAAATACTCAAGACAATAGAATCAAATTTAATATAATAAAACCTGATGATAAACAACAAACTATTTGCCTATTAATAAAACCTGATAAAAAAGGAACTATCCCTATTAAAGAAGGGTTAATACCAGATCGGATGGTATTTTATATTGATGAAAAAAATTGTATTTGTACTATTATAGAATTAAAAAACACTAAAGATGAAAAACAACTAGAGCATGGAATTGATCAAATCGTATCACTAAAAGATAAGTTAAAAGGTGACATAGAAAATCATTTACCTATGAATCTGAAAGTTCATGTTCAAGGAATTCTATTAGCATCAATTGCTTCATTACCTACCACAATAAATAGTAAATTGAAAAAATTAAAAAATAACACAGTTATCCGTCATATTCCTTATAAAAATAACCAAATTGATTTATTTCCATATGTTTCAACTAAAATTTCTTTGACAAGATAGATTTAACAAATTATAATTTTTTAAAATACTTTTAAACTAAATATATCTTACTTAACTATATCAAACCAAAATGGTCTTTAGCTCCCCTATATTTTTATTCGGATTTTTACCAATAGCATTACTGCTTTATTACTTATCTCCTAGAATAATAAAAAATATCACATTATTATTGATAAGCCTACTCTTTTATGCGTGGGGAGAAGTTTTCTATCTTGGAGTAATGTTAGTATCTATTATATCTAACTATTTGTTTGGATTATTG
>DAOUSL010000236.1 GCA_030627235.1 Thioploca sp. | reverse complement strand
AATGAACGAAAGGAATTGCATCAATCGTGTTAATGCGGCTCGAAAGATGTAATTCGTAAACTCATTACATCCTACATAAAGTCAGTAATTAACTGTATAATTTTGGTCAATTTCACGTCGTTAATACAATCATACTTAGTTATATTACTTTCGTTATTTAGGAAACGATAATTAATAATTAGCAAAATAATCCCACCTACCTGGTTTTAAAAACATGAAAAAAATCTTCCAAAAATCATTTTTCTTACCATTAATCGTTATTATTGCAGTAACTTTGGTAATTTATAAAGTTAAAACCAAACCACCTATTGAACATGAAGTATTACAATTTCCAACTAAAACAGTAGAAATTATCACAGTAAGAAAAATACCTTTCAGAACTCGTGCTACGGCTTATGGCAATGTAGAACCAGCTATTTTACTAAAAGTCAAAACCGAGGTTAGCGGGAAAATCAGTTATATCCATCCTAAATTGAAACAAGGTGATAGTTTAGCAAAAGGAACTGTAGTATTACGCATTGAACCAACAACTTTTGAGTTTTCTTTAGAACAAAGTAAAGCCGGATTAGCAGGTAGTAAATCAGCATTAAAACAGTTAGAAGTTGAAGAAAAAGCTACTAGTAATTCATTTAAACTTGTTAAACAAAATTTAAAAGTTGGGCAGAAAGAGTTAAATCGGATAATTAAAATATGGAAAAGGAAGGTAATCGCTCGTTCTGCGGTGGATACTGAAGAACAAAAAGTTTTACAACTACGCCAACAAGTTGAAGATTTACAAGGAAAATTATCTAGCTATGCCAGCCGTAAAGCTATAACAAAATCCCAAATTGAACAATCCAAAACTCAACTGGCACAGAGCAAAGATACTTTAGAACGTACCGAAATTAAATTACCATTTGATGCTCGGATTGGAAATGTATCGGTGGAAAAGGGAGAATTTGCAGCAGTTGGTAATATATTATTTGAAGCATTAGGCACACAAGCTGTTGAAATTAATGCTCAATTAGCAACTAGTCAATTTCGTCCCCTATTGATTGGATTAAGCCACCATAGCTCAAATCTACAAAATCCTAAATCTTTAGCAATAATAATGAATAAAATGCACCTAGAAGCAATCGTTCATTTGGTAAGTAACGATGTGGAAAAATGGCAAGGTAAATTAATTCGCATTGGTGAAGCTATTGATCCTATTCGAGATATGATTGATTTAGTAGTGAAAGTTAACAATCCATATAAAAATGTTATTCCGGGTAAACGTCCACCACTATTGAAAGGTATGTATGTTGCCGTTCAATTCTTTGCTCCAGCTAAAAAAATGTTGGTTGTACCAAGGAAAGCTATTCATCAAGGTCGAGTATATATCGCTAAACCTGATAATAAGTTAGAAATAAGAGCAGTGAATATTTTACATAAACAAGGGCAATTAGTAGTTATTAATAAAGGAATTAAAGCTGGTGAAAAAATTATTATAACTGATGTTATTCCGGTGATTGAAGGTTTACCACTGAAGCCAATTTTAGCCAGTGAATATGAATTACAAATGGCACAGGATGCTTTGGGTAAAGAGGTAATAAAATGATTCGTTATTTTGCTTCTCATCCTACTATCAGTAATATTTTAATGATGGCTATTGTTATATTAGGTTTAGTCTCATTAAGTAATTTAAATAAAGAATCTTTCCCACAACTTAAGCCTAGTAAAGTTCAAGTTACAGTAGTTTATCCGGGTGCAAGTCCAGCTGATGTTGAGAGCGGTATTTGTAATCCTTTGGAAGATGCTACTGATGGGATTAGCTTTCTGAAAGAACAGCAATGTGATGCTAGGGATAATATCGGTATTTTTACCTTAGAAATGCAAGAATCTGGTAATATGCGTGAGTTTAGCGATGATATTAAAACAGAAATTGATGCAATCCAGAACTTCCCCGATAACATTGAAGACCCAGTAATAAAGCAATTGGGACGGGTGAATGCAGTTGCCAATATTGCCATCACTGCTGATAAATTGACTTCCAGTGAATTAAAAGCTTTAGCAGAATATTATCGGAATCGTTTATTAGCCATGTCGGAAATTCCGATAGTTATTATGGATGGTTTTTCTACCCACCAGTTGCAAGTATTAATTCATCCTGATACCCAAAAAAAATATAATCTCGGCGTTCAAGATATAGCTAATTTAATTGCAACTCAAGCATTAGAATTACCTGCTGGAACTTTGGAAACTCAAGAAACCTCTTATCAGATTAGCTTTGACAATGTCAGAAAAACAGCTGATGAATTAGCTAGTTTAGTGATTATTAATACTCGTGATGGTGGGGAAATAAGACTGGGAGACATTGCTAAAATTGTAGATAAATTTGAAAAACCAGAAGAACGGATTGAACTGGATGGCAAACCGGCAGCTCTTTTACGAATCAGTAAAAATACTATTGATGATACTCTGAAAGTTTCTGATGCGATAACTGCTTTTGTAGAGCAAGAAAATAAAATTCTGCCAGTTGGAACTCGTCTTACTGTTGTGAATAATATGTCGGAATCAGTACGTGACCGTTTACAATTACTATTAAAAAACGGGTGGCAGGGTTTAATTTTAGCAACTTCAGTATTATTTCTGTTTTTTTCATGGCGTTACACCTTCTGGATTGCTCTGGGTTTACCTACCTCTTTTTTAGGCGGATTAGCCTTGATGGTAGTGTTTGGAGTAAGTATCAATATGATATCGATGGTCGCTTTACTCATGGCAATCGGAATTTTAATGGATGATGCCATTGTATTGTCGGAAAGCATTGATCACGAATATCGTAAAGGTAAATCCCCAATAGATGCCGCTATAGATGGTACAAGTAAAGTTTTTCGAGGGGTTTTTTCTTCCTTCCTAACCTCCGCCTTTTTATTTGGTAGCTTATTGATGATGAAGGGAGATATGGGACAAGTATTAGGAGTGTTGCCAGTAGTATTGCTCTCTGTTTTGACCATAAGTTTATTGGAAGCATTTTTAATATTGCCCCACCATCTAAAACATTCGTTAGAACATAGCCATAACCAAAAATTACCTAAATGGCGACAATATTTTGAAGCTGGATTTAATCGATTTCGTCATCTGGTTAGAAGCATTAGTAA
Source organism: Thioploca sp. (assembly GCA_030627235.1). Classification (GTDB taxonomy): domain Bacteria; phylum Pseudomonadota; class Gammaproteobacteria; order Beggiatoales; family Beggiatoaceae; genus DRQV01. The sequence continues at coordinate 1,666 of DAOUSL010000236.1, read as the reverse complement.
GATAGCAGTGCAATTTCGTTACATCACAGTTGGTATCGCTTTGGCAATGTTAGTTTTATCCATCGGTTTGATTGCGACTGGCATGGTTAAATTCAAGGCATTTCCAGACTTGGAAGGTAATAATTTTGAAGCTAGGATATTATTGCCTCAAGGCACACCATTAGCAGAAACTGAGCGGGTAGTAAGCATTTTACTAGATTCTTTGGAGAAAACTAATCAAACTCTAAGTAAAGCGGAAAAGTTAGTTAAAAATATACAAGTTTCTTATGGTAAACATGGTGATGTACCAGAAAATGGTTCGCATCTAGCAACTTTGAGCATTGATTTACTCAACACGGAAAAACGTAATATTAGAATTACCGAATTGGTAGAATATTGGAAGCATAATACTAGAGAGCTACCAAATGTAGTTGGTATTCAATATAAAGAACCTAAAGTTGGACCGGCAGGACGTGCAATTCATATTCGCCTCAGTGGAGAAGATTTAGGACAGCTATCTAAAGCATCATGGGAAGTACAAAATTGGCTCAGAGGTTATGCTGGAGTCAAAAATTTATTAGATGATTTACGACCGGGAAAACCACAATATAGCATTAAACTTAAACCTGGTGCATTAGCTGCTGGTATTGATTCCCGTAGTATTGCTCTCCAATTACGATCAGCTTACCAAGAAGTTAAAATAAGTGAAATTTACAAAGGGCGTGAAGCTTATGAAATAATTGCTAAACTAGATCGACAACTTGGTAATGAATTACATGATTTTGATAATTTAACCGTATTTTCTAAAACTGGACAACCTATTCCATTAACCAGTATTGCCATCATTACCGAAACTCGTGAATTTGCTCGAATTGGTCATGTCAATCATTTACGTACAGTAAATATTTATGGGGATGTGGATGCTAATATTGCCAATACTTCGGAAGTAATTAAAGGTCTGGAAATAAACTTTTTAAGCACTTTGCAACAACGTTATCCTAATGTTAATTTTGGTCTGAAAGGTGAAGTAGAAAATGGTACAGAAACTAAGGTATCTATTCTTACTGGCTTTGGTTTAGGTGCATTCGGAGTGTTTCTATTGTTGAGTTTACAATTCCGCAATTACCGTGAACCGCTTTTAGTTATGATTAATATTCCGCTTGCTCTCATTGGTGCGATTTGGGGGCATTTTATTATGGGATTGGATTTTACTATGCCTAGTATGATTGGCTTTGTTTCTTTAGCGGGAGTAGTGGTCAACGATTCAATTTTATTGGTAGAATTCGTAAAATATCACGTTGCAAATGGCATGGCATTACACATTGCTGCTAACCAAGCGGTACATGATCGCTTTCGGGCAATTTTCCTCACCTCAGTCACCACTATTGCTGGCATGACACCATTGTTGTTTGAAACCAGTTCCCAAGCCTTGATTTTAGTACCTTTGGTAACTAGCATTGTGTTTGGCATGTTGACATCAACGATCTTAATTATGTTGGTATTGCCTTCTCTGTATGCGATTATGGAAGATGTTGGATTTGTGAGATTGACTAATGTGAATAGCCGCCGATAGGTCGGCCTCCAAGATAAAGTTAGAGATAAGGTGCATGACGCTATCGCTTATGCACCCTACCAAATCGTAAATTTTTAATTAAACATATACGGCTTACGAGTTTTATCTATGATT
>DAOUSL010000296.1 GCA_030627235.1 Thioploca sp. | reverse complement strand
TAACTGTTTCTTTGTTTAGTTGTAATGTTAATTCTGATGTATTTTATGCTTGGTTAACACAAGATTTATTGCCTAAAGAAGCAGTCTGTTATCGTACTTGATAATTTTTCATAAACGAACAGATATTAAGAATGCTATTCTTAAAGATAAACATATTCTTATATTTTTACCTCCATATTCTCCACAACTTAATCCTATTGAACATAAATGGGCTCAAGCCAAAGCTATTCGAAAGCAATTGTTCTATTGATGAACTTTGACTATAATATATAACCGTTTTATACTATTTTTGCTATATTTGCTTATGCAAGGTATTAATCCAATGGATCGAGAACAATTACGAAAGATAATTTTTCAAACTCTTTCTGATACTAGTTTATGATTGATAAATTTATTACTGCTCTGCATAAATCTGGGCTTGAACCAACTGCTGATGAGGTGGCGGATATATTATGGTATGCTGCTCAACAGCTTCCTATAGCATCTGCTGTTTCTCGGAAACGGAAGCTTACAAAATCAAATTCTGAATTACCACCTCTTCATTCTGAACATAAACAACCGGAGATTAAATTTAATACTGAGAAACTGGAAGTTCAACCTACTACTGAAAAAATAAAGAACCAGCTTTCCACTCAAAAAAAACAACAGCATAAAGATTCTTTAAAACTCTATCCCACGAATAAAGATAACCAATCAAGCGGTATTTAATTTCGTAGTCTGGGTGCTTCAGCTTTACCGGGTGCTTTAAAATTGGTACGTGCATTACGTCCGCTTATGCGTCATGTTCCTTCATTTCATCGGATTGTATTGGATGAAGCAGCTACCGCCCAGCAAATTACTCAAACTGATATTTGGATGCCAGTATTACAACCGGTTTCTGTGCCTTGGCTTGAGGTGGCAGTAGTAGTTGAACGTTCTTCTTCTATGTATTTATGGCAGCAAACGGTACAAGAGTTATGTTTGTTATTGGAACGGCAGGGAGCGTTTCGTGATGTTCGGCTTTGGCATCTTGATAGTTTGCATGAAATGGCTTTAACCACCGGAACTAGTCCAATTAAGCATAGTTATTGAGAGTTGATTAATCCGGAAGCTAAACGAATATTTTTGGTGGTGACAGATTGCATTTCGTCTATATGGAGTAATGGGTAAATGAATCGTTGGTTGACGGCATGGGGGCATGAACATCCGGTGGCGTTAGTTAAAATGTTGCCACAGCAGTTATGGTCGCAAACTCAAGTCCGCACTGCTCAGTTGCTTCATGTTACAGCACCTTATCAGGGAGCAGCGAATAAATGTTTAAAAGAAGCTCGTTGGTCAAAAATACCTAATGTTGTGCCAATTCCTATTTTGACTTTAGAGCCTGATTTTATAACGGCTTGGGTACAGTTTATTGCAAATCCGACTGTTAGTAGAAAGATGCCAGCTTTGATTTTTAAAAAATCGGTTAAAAAAATATCTTGCCCAAAGCCAAAACTAACTATAGAACAACGTTTCATAGCTTTTAAAGCGAATGCTTCTCCTATTGCTTTTCAATTAGCTTGTTTATTGGCGGCTACTCCTTTGACTTTGCCTATTATGCGATTGGTTCAGAAGACTTTGTTGCCGGAATCGCAGCAGGTGCATTTGGCTGAGTTTTTTAAGTGGTTTGTTACGCCGAGTTGATATGGAGGTTATTTCACCGGAAATTTCTTATGATTTTTAACGGATGATACTGATTTTGATATTCTGGGTAAGTTGCTTGATATTGGGCTAGTACCAGATTCAATTCAAGTGCAGCGAATGGTATCAAGTTATATTGTTGAACATTATGGTCAACCAAATGATTTTCCAGCTAAGTTAGAGAATCCGAAGTTGTTGGCTAGTGTTGATTCTAAAAATAGTTTTTTTGCTAAAGTTTCGGTTGAGGTGTTGCGTAGATTGGGTGGTGTTATGCTAGGGCTGCTGATTTATTGACAGATTCCTCGTTGGAAAGAGTTGAAGTAGCTAATCTTGATAAAAGAAAGTTGCAGGTGTTTATCTCTTCTACTTATGAAGATTTGAAAGATGAAAGGAAAGCAGCGGTGGAATCTATTTTGGCTGCTGGTCATATTCCTGCTGGGATGGAATTGTTTTCAGCTGGGGATAAATCGCAAATGCGGGTAATTGAACATTGGATTGATGAATCTGATGTGTACTTACTTATTTTAGGAACTAGATATGGTAGCATCGAACCTGAATCTGGTAAGAGTTATACTCATCTTGAATATGAATATGCATCAAAACATAATAAGGCATTATTTGCTTGTGTGATCGATGATAAAGAACGAAAAATTCGGATAAAAAATGGTTCGATTATAGAAGATCATCCAAATACATAAATATATTATAAAAGATAAAAAATTATGCCAAATTATAGGAGAGTTTTTATAACAGGTTATTGTTATTTTTTAACCGTTGTAGCCTATAAACGTAATCCAATTTTAATTGAAAATATTGATTTGTTACGAGATAGTTTTAAAAGGAATAAAAATGTTTATAAATATAGCATAGAAGCAATTGTTATTTTGCCTGACCATTTTCATTTAATCATAAAACCACAGGAAGCAAAGGAGTTTCGCAGAAATTTCATGATGTTAACGGAACTTCCTTATTCCGTGAACTAATCAATTTTTCAGCGAAACGGTTATAATTGCCCTGACACGTCCGGTCTCATAGGGCGACTCCGCACAAAGC
>DAOUSL010000462.1 GCA_030627235.1 Thioploca sp. | reverse complement strand
TTAAGTCTCTGTCGCGTTGCTCCAGAACCTAAATAACTAAGCGTTCGACAGGCTAATTTTCCTTGGTAATAGTCCGCGTTCCCGCTACCATTACCAAGGAAAACCGCCAGTCACCGCGTGGTTATGTAACAAGAATATTTATTGAGAAAATAAGATGGATTTTACTAAAATAATTACTCCAATATTAAATAGCATCCCTTGGTATGTAATCCCCATTGTTATATTGGCAGCAATATTAAAAACTTCGTGGTTTAAAGGTATTTGGGGAGAATTTATTGTTAATATGGGTGCTAAGTTATTTCTCGATAAAGAGAAATATCACCTCATTAAAAACGTTACTCTGCCAACAGAAGGTGGAAGTACTCAAATAGACCATATTATTGTTTCAAAGTTTGGTATTTTTGTAGTTGAAACGAAAAATATGAAAGGCTGGATATTTGGTAGTTCTAACCAAAAAACTTGGACTCAAAAGATTTATAAGCATTCTAGCAAGTTTCAAAATCCACTTCATCAGAATTATAAGCATACAAAAACACTCGAATCATTGCTGGAGCTAAATGCAGAGCAAATTTTTTCAGTTGTTGTATTTGTGGGAGATAGTACATTTAAAACAGAAATGCCAGAAAATGTAACATCTGGAACAGGCTATATTAAGCATATAAAATCGAAAAGTCAGGTTGTATTAACTGAATCCGAAGTTAAAGAGATTACAAGTAAAATAGAAACTGGTAGGCTTAAACCCTCCTTCAAGACAAACCGAGAGCATGTGAAGCATGTTAAAACGATTGTAGAGAAAAAAGAAAATACTCAGTCATGCCCAAAGTGTGGTGGTTCAATGGTTATTCGAGAAGTTAAAAAAGGACAAAATATAGGTAATAAATTTTGGGGATGTTCAAGTTTCCCTAAATGTAGAGGTGTAGTAAATGTTACATAACAAAAAAATCCACTTGACCGTAAAAAGCGTCATAAATTTTGCTACCGCAAAATTTCCGCCTCTTTTTACGTCAAGTGATTTTGGCGTTATTGAGG
>DAOUSL010000006.1 GCA_030627235.1 Thioploca sp. | reverse complement strand
TTCCAACGCTGCGAGACATGGAGAGGCAAGCCGAAGTCGAGTAGTCCGTGACTAGCCGAGGATCGAAAATATGAAGAAACAGTTAAAGCATAGCGGCGTTTCTTGGTATTTTTGAACAAGCTCAACGTTAAGTCATGGTGGAAGAGGTGTGACGGAGACGCTTTGTGCGGAGTCTCCCTATGAGACCGAACGTGTCAGGGAAATTCGTTTCGTTGAAAAATTGATTAGTTCAAGGAATAAGGACGTTCCGGGGACATCATGAATTTTCTGCGAAACTCCTTTTTTGTATATTTTATTTAGAGTTTAGTAATTTTTTATCAAAGTATATTAATTTATTATAATAGTCAATATTATTTCTAAAAAAATATTTATTCCAAGCCATCTTCACCAACATCAACCACGAAATCGGTTTAGAACTTGTGCAAACGGAATTAGAACAGATAATGTAGGGTGGATAGAAGCGAAGCGGAAATCCACCACAATCAATAAACCTCTATAACAAAACCAATAATTTTCCATTCATCCAACAAATATATAATTTTGAGTTTAATGGTGGATTTACGCTTCGCTCCTATCCACCCTACAATATATAATATCCAAACCATCTTCACCATTACAACTACTCTCAATTAAAGAAGCTAGAGGAATGCTATCATCCTGTGAATACAAAGATTCTTCAAATTATCGAGACAGACAAGCATTTAAGAACAATATTTTACATTATTAAAAGTAATAATTTCAAGTTCCACCGATTTCATCGATGGCTATTCACATTAAATCCCTTCAGGATTGGAACACTAAACCCCAACGGGGTGGAACATGAATAGCCATAGTGAAACCTATGGAACTATTATGGAATGATGAAACTTATCATTTCAGTTTTGATGCCCAAATAGCAAGTCTATGTCTCATAGTAAGCTGAGAAATCTGATTCGGAGGTATAGGCTGAATTATTTTATCATGTACCAGTAACCGATATATATATTCAATCTTTTCGGTTGCAGAATCCGTAGGTTCAAACTCAACAACTCCTCTTCCTTCACCGTATTTCATTCCTTCAGAGATTGCCTTTTTAACCAATTCTTTTTCGTTTTTTAATTTTTTCACTATATACCTTCTTATGATAAATTAGCTTTATTTAATACTTCAGAAACCTATTGATTAATTGGTTTTTCCTGTGTTTCAGCAGTAATGATCAACTGCATCATGAAAACTAACAATACCTATAATACCAGCAATATGTTCATTATAATCCATATTATTCATTACCTCAAAAAATATCGTTCCCAAATTCTAGTTTTAATATCATTAAGTTAAGGGCAGACACATAGGTCTGCCCCTACAGAATCTATTTCAATATCGTAGGGTCGAACCTATGTGTTCGCCCTCCTTAACTTAAATAGCCTGGAATTTTAATTCTAAGTTTGACACAAATTATAAATAGTCCTGAAAGAAGAAGTAATTAGGACTTACGCATTGACAAATTGATAAAGAAATTATCTATAATAAATTCAGTTAGTTAAATTAAAATTCAGAGATATTTTCTTGTGAATTTGAGAATCAAGATGATTTATGTTAGACATAAAATTTTGAATAAAGGTAGAGATAACTTCATTAAATAATTTTTTCTTATTCCCACTAATATTCGATCATATACAATCGGTAAATGCTATAATTATTGCAAACATTATATTGTTTATGTTAGTATTATTTAATCTGGGTTGAATATAAAATTATAGCTAATCCAACATTATTAACAAATTTTATTTATCATATTCAGTATATTTATATGTTTTAGTTCATAAATTTTAATAGGCTATTTTTATGTTTAATTTAAAAGCAACACGCTGGATAGTTTTCATATTTAGTGTTTTTGGTTTAATGTTAGGAGGAATGGTAGCTTGTGTAGCAACTACTGATACTACTCCTAATAATCCTTGTAGCATACAAAATCCTTGCGGTGCTACATCTAATCCTTGCAATCCATGTGCTGCTAAAAATCCTTGTAGTTCTAATTCCAAAGTAATTACTCGTCCTACTGGTACTAAATTAATGGCTGGTGATCAAGCAGAATTACTTGCTGAAGGTAAAAAAATGTGGGCTGATACTTCCTTAAGCACTAATGGTATGGCTTGTCAAACTTGTCATCAGCAGGGGAAGGCTGCTTTTGGTAAAGGCTTTGCTAAACCATATCCACATACTGTTGGAATGGTAAAAGGAAAGTTTGGTTTAGAACAAGTTGAACTGGACGAAATGGTACAATTTTGCATAATAGAACCAATGGCAGGTAAAGCATTACCATGGGAATCAAAAGAATTAGCAGCATTGACAGCTTATACTAACAAATTACAACAAGAATTTAAATAGTTTCATAGATTTAACCACATTAAAGATTCAATTCCCAAAGAAAGTTAAATATTAATAGCCACCAATCGATGGAAGAATTATTTTTCATTAAGAATTACCACACTCTACCTAAAAATATATATTTCAGTTATAATACTATTCTTGTTTAACACCTAAAATACTATTCCAAGGAAATTAGAATTAAGTTATGTATAGACCAGAAATAAAGGTACTTGATTGTACTATTCGTGACGGTGGTTTAATTAATAAATGGCAATTTAGCGATGAGTTAGTACGGGAAACGTATAAATCTGTCTGCGAAGCTGGAGTTGATTACATGGAAATCGGCTACAAAGCTTCAGCTGATATGTTTGATCCTAAAGAATATGGAAAATGGCGATTTTGTAAGGAAGAAGATGTACGTCAAGTATTAGAAGGACTTGAATTAAAAACTAAATTGGCTTGTATGGTAGATATTGGACGAGTTAAAGAAGAAGATATTTTACCAGTAGAAGACTCTGTGTTTGATATGATTCGAGTAGCTTCTTATATCAAAGATGTGGATAAAGGTATTGCTCTTGCCAACCAGATTATGGATAAGGGTTATGAAGTTACACTTAATTTAATGGCTGTTTCAACTAATAGAGAAAAGGATATTGATGAAGCATTGAAACAAATTGATGCAACTAAAATTCCTTATATTTATCTAGTTGATTCATTTGGTTCTTTATATTGCGAAGATATTACGTTTTTGGCCAAAAAATATATAGATGCACTGCCAGGCAAAACCATTGGTATTCATTGTCATAATAACTGCCAGTTAGCTTTTAGCAATACTGTACAAGCTATTATCGAAGGGGTAAACATACTAGATGCTTCTGTATATGGTATCGGTAGAGGAGCTGGTAATTGTAATCTGGAATTATTGGTTGGGTTTTTAAAGAATCCTAAATATCATCTTAGACCGATTTTAAAACTGATTGAAGAACATTTTCTTCCTTTACGAAAGGAGATAGAATGGGGTTATATAATTCCGATGATGGTGACTGGAATGCTTAACGAACACCCAAGATCAGCTATATCAGTTAGGTCTACTCCAGATAAAGATAAATTTGCTGAATTTTATGACAAAATAACTTTACAAGAGATTGCGGAATAGTTTTGTCTTAATTTTATGTAGGTACTCTGTTACTTGTCAAGCTAACTAGTTAAAAAACTAAAAATAGTTTGACAAGACAGATTTTGTGGTAAAGATCCAGTTTTTTCTGAATCGGTAAAATAATTGAACTTCAATAAAAACTTACAAATAGAGTGTAATAAACTGTATTTAAAGTATTTATTTTAAAAGTAGTACGTAAATTGTTAAAGAGCAATTACGAGTAATAATTTCTAATTAAAAAATATTAAACTAGTTAAGGAATAATATAAAACTTAGTACCATCAAAAGGTTGACTAGTTTTTAAAATTCCATAAGTGCAACAACTTTCGTATGACAGCATAGATGCCTTGCATTTTTACCTTTGTCAAGTAAATGATTATAAAAAGCTATTAACATTATGGCTAATAGCACTTAACGCTGGCATGAATTAAGGCATAGCGTAAATACTGATTACCAGCTTTAGTCAACTGAGGTTTCTTATTGACACTAGTTCCAGAAGTAAATTCTCGTGAGTCAAGTCCAGCATGAGCAACCGATTGTTTAACATTCATATCTTTGGATAAAATTAGAATTTTACCCATGATATAAATTACACTGGTTTTACCAACACCAGATATTGATAATATCTAAAATTTGACTAAGTTCATCATTAGTATTAACTAATTCAAGGACATGTTGTTGTAGTTCTTTAATCTGTTGCTCTAAATTAGCAATAGTTTGTTTAACGTTATTAATTACAAATTATGGCGTTGATTCAGTAGCTTGCAAAGCATTAAGCTGATTTTTAGTTTCTGCCTTTTGACGAGTTAATTCATTTAAACGTCGGCCAGCAGAACGTAAATACCTCTTTGGTAGGCGATTGCCAAGTGATAAAATGCTCCTTGAAGTCCAACATGCTAGCAATGTCGTTTGCATCAACTACATCAGTTGCGTTGTAACAGAGCTATTGCAAAGTTTTTAACTGCTTTATGATTCATTATCATGACTTCGACATTTTGGGTATTAATTAATTCTACTGCTATATCAAAGTGATATGTTCCTATAGCTTCAAGGCATATTTTTACTTTACGTTTGATTCAAATACTTTATCAACGCATTATGGCCTTCAGGAATATTACTAAAGGTTTTTGCTTTACATGGTTTGCCATTACGAATAATGACTACCACTAACGGCACCTACATCTATTCCAATATATGTTTGCTTTGTCATATATAATAGTTTAATGTTGCATTAAAAGAGTAATTAGATTAAGACATTGCATTGGTATCCAATATTGTAACTTAATAACCTATCTTGTAAATACAGTTGCCTAAGATACCTCTAGGTATTGGTGAAGAAGGTGTGAGCCAATCTACATACAAGCTTTTTGGCTTCAAGATGTAACGATCTCCAATTTATATTATTTTTAAATCATGGTTCTATTATACAAGGATGCAATGAACGAAGGGAATTACATCTTCATGCAATTCCCTTCGTTCATTGCACCCTACATATATCCTTATTTAGGAATTATGTTTAGTATAAGATTCTAAAATTTACGCACATAAGAAATATCAACAGCTACATCTGTGGCATCATCATTTAATCCAAAACTTAAAGTTGGTTGAATATAATTATCTTTTCTTATGGTATAAGTTATTCCAGTTTCCAATAACATTGGTTCTTGAGCAGAGCCAAAATTTCTTATAACATTATATTTAGTATCTGATTGATAAGTACTTAAAAACTGACTAAACCAACCCAATTGGTAATTGATAGCAAATCCCATCCCGAAACGATAGCTAAAACTATTCCCTGGTTGCATTTTAACTCCATCATCAAAAGTATTTGCAAAAGAGTGAGTGTAACTAATACCACCAAATAAAGCAGCTGGATCAAATGTTTTTACTAAAGTTAAACCAGTAGTTACTCGCCAAAAACCGCTACCTAAAGCAATTGGGCTATTGACATCAATATCAGTAATATTCGGTTCTTTGCCGGTAGGAATTACAACATTAACCGAACCAATAATATCTGGCCAATTCCGATCTTCAGTAAATAATTGATAGTTAAACCCAGCTGTCAGATCACCAATTCCAAAACTATTATTTTGGGTGAAATTTCCATTTATGAATTCTTCTTGTTCTGCCCAGATGAAAGGAATATCAATCATGCCTTCTAATCTATCAGTGATACCGATATTAAATCCTAATGGAACAGTTAATTCTCTTTCTCGAAAATTATTAGCTGAATCTAAATTGTGAACATAACTCAAAGAAACAGCCAACTCTTTCTCACCTTTACCAAGTAATAAAGCTTCTTTACTACGCAAAAAACTCTGAGCGGGATTATTTTCTTTTTCACCTATAGTCTCTGGTGATTTATTTTTAGCAGCTTTACCTCGTATTGTTGCTGATTCTTTTTTAGTTATTATTGATAATTTATTTTTTATTAAAGCCGTATTTTTAGCTATCACTGGTAACTTCTTTTTTATTGAAGTTACTGTTAGTAATTTATTATTTATTAATGCTATCTTATTATTTAATTTAACTATTGTTTTTATATCAGTCAAGTTTATAATTAAATAACCTAATGTTTCAGAATTTAATAATAATTTTTGTTCAATTATAGCTATCCCAATTAAACTTTCACCAGAATTAAGTTCTACGATTACTGGATTAGTAATCAATAAACGGTAAATTTGCTCATGTTTAATTTGTAAAGTAGCTTGATGTGAAGTTGCAAATACATAGCTTGTTGGAGATAATTCAATAAAATTACCACTGATATGATCATTATTTTTAAAAAATACTTCATCTGCTAATATGACATGCGTAAATATTAGACAGAATAGTATTATGATAGATTGTATATATCTCATTTATAAAAAAATCATGGTTAATTTAATTCATTATAATCCAAAAATCATTTTTAATATTATTAATAGTAAAATTTAATTATGAATTAATGACTCATTTTTATTTATCATTGATACCTTGTTGGTTGATGATATTTCACTATTTAACTTAATAATTGTTTTTATATCAGCTAAATCTATGATTAAATAACCTAATATTGGAGAATTTAACAATAGTTGTTGTTCAATTACAGCGGTACCAATTAAGCTTTCGCCAGAATTAAGTTCTACGATTACTGGATTAGTAATTAATAAACGGTAAATTTGCTCATGTTTAATCTGCAAAATAGCTTGATGTGAAGTTGCAAATACATAAGTTGTCGGAGATAATTCAATAAAATTACCACTGATATGATCATTATTTTTAAAAAATATCTCATCAGCCAAAACATGTGTAGAGATTAGACAAAACAGTATTATGATAGATTGTATATATTTCATTTATAAAAAATAGAGTTAAATTAATTCATTATAATACAAAATACTGGTTACTACTACAATACCTTCGCAGTTGTTTCGGGAATGGAACATAGTGGATTTTCCGAAACCTAAGTAATTTTTCTAGTACAAATATCCCGAAATTGTTTGCCAAAATTAGCCCAAGAAAATTGTTTAGCATGATTTTGACAGGTTTCTGAAGTTATTTGGTGAGTATTACCTTTTAAATAATTAACAATAACTTTAGTAAATTCATTATGTTGATTTGGTTCAACAAGAAAACCTGATTTATTAGGTGCGATAGCGTCAGTTACTCCACCAACGGCATAAGCTACAGTTGGTAAGCCATAAGCGGCAGCTTCCACAGCAACCATACCAAAACCTTCTACATCACCTTCTACTTCTTTTAATGGAAAGATAAATAAATCAGCTTCTTGATAAGCATTTTCTAAAGTTACATCATCTACTCGTCCTAAAAGCAATATATTATTAGCCAAATTATATTCTTGAATGACAGTCTTTATTGTTTGTAAAACTTGGCCATCCTGTTTAAGAGCATTTTTAGGTTCTGAACCAATGATAACAAATACAATATTTGGACAAGATTTAATTATATTTGGCAATGAAAACTGCAAAAATTCAACAATACCTTTTCTTGGAATCAGACGACCTACAGCAAGTAATATTTGTTTATTTTCTAAATGATATTTCTGACGAAATCCAGTGTCAACAGATGACAACTCAGGGATATTAACTCCTGGAAAAATGATTTTTATCTTATCGGGAGAAATCCCTTTATCTTTAGCTAGTTTAGCAGTATTATGACTATTAACAATCACGATATCTGAACGTCTAATTGCTGGAACGAATACTTGTTGATAAATCTTATTTTTCACCACAAGGTCTAAACCGTGGACAAATGTGATTATCGGAACTTTAAATCGTTTACCAACTAAAGTTGCTATAGGTGCAGTAACACCACTACCTGCAACACAAAAATCATATTTATGCTTAAAATTTGCCCAAAAACTTTTCACTAATGAAGTTGTTAAAAATAAAGGAACAGGGTTTGTGCGACATCCCATATGAATCCCAGAAATATTTTCTTGATAACCTTTTGGGCCAATAACATCACATGTATATTCCAATTCTAACTGTTTACAAGCATTCCAAATAAGACGTTCCATACCACCAACCAAAGGCGGAAAATTTCTTGTAATAATTAGAATTCTGTTATTCAATTCTTTATTCTCCAAGGTTAGGAGTGCAAAATTTATTTTACAAATTTCTTCCAATAAAATATTTCCATTAGATAACGATATTTTTGGATGATTTATCTATTGCAAAATAAATTTGCACTCCTCATAGTTCTAATTATTTATTAGCATTAGCTTTTTTTCTTCTGGCTTCTTTCGGGTCTGCAATTAAAGGTCGATAAATTTCCACTCGGTCTTTATCTCGTAATTGAGTATCTAGTTTACAAGGTTTGCTAAAAATCCCGATTTTATTTTGCTGCAAATTTATTTCGGGGAAAAAAATTAAAATTTGAGATTCAATAATTGCTTGTTCAACTGTTGTTGTAACTTGTACAGTTAAAGGAACGATCATTTGTTCATCAGGTTTAGCGTAAGCTACTTCTATGCTAATAGTATTTTCAAGATTTTCCATATAATTGATTTGCTCTTTCTACAAAAGTGTCAACCAAACGATTAGTAATTTTAATAAACATAGGTTCTAAACTAAGACGCAATAACGGATTAGAAATATTGAATTCCATCTGCATGGAAACTTTACAACCATCTTCACCCAATTGTTGAAAAAGCCAATGGCCTTGGAGATGACTAAAAGGACCTTTCTCTAAACGTATTTCTATCCGCTCATCTGATATAATAACATTGTCAGTAGTAAACGATTTTTCTAATCCAGCTCCACCCATTTTAATAGTAGCTATAGTGCTAGTATCAGTTTGAGAATGAATTATCACTGCTTTACACCAGGGTAAAAAATTAGGGTAGTCAGAAATCCCATTTACCAAAGTAAACATTTGATGAGCGGTATAAGGTACTAAGGCTACTTTATTAATCTTGATCACGAAAATACACCAATTGCATTTAAGAATATTATACCTACACCTAATGGTATGATATAACGCAATAAAAAATACCAAATATGGTACATAAAACTATCAGCAGATAAATTTAATTCTTCAGCGATAACGGTCTTTTTCATAAGCCAACCTACAAAAATAGCAATCAATAAACCACCAAGTGGTAGCATAATATTAGAAGTTAAATAATCAATTAATTCAAATAAATTTAACCCAGCTAAAGGTTTTACATCACTCCAAATATTAAATGAAAATACTGTTATTAATCCAACTAACCATACTAATAATCCGCTTGTAATTGATGCACTTATGCGAGTAAATTTACCAGTTTCCACTAACCATGCAACTGCTGGCTCTATTAATGAAATAGATGAACTTAAAGCTGCAAGCACTAGTAATACAAAAAATAAAGTTCCAAATAAAGTTCCAAATGGCATCTGGCCAAATGCAATTGGTAAAGTTTGAAATACTAAACCAACTCCAGCTCCAGGTTCTAAACCATTGCTAAATACAATTGGAAAGATAATTAAACCAGCTAAAATTGCTACTGAAGTATCGGCTAAAACGACAGCTGTTGTAACTTTGCTCACAGAAGCATCTTTAGGTAAATAAGCTCCATAAACCATAATTGCACCCATGCCTAAGCTTAAACTAAAAAAAGCCTGTCCCATTGCTGCCAATAAACCTTATCCACTTAATTCACAAGCTGTTTCATTACAATTTGGATAAAGTAAATCATTGAAGTTAAAATTGAACATGAAGTGAAAGCCTTCTAGGAAATTTGGAGTACTCATAGAATAACCAATTAGAACTAGTAATAATATAAATAAAGCTGGCATCATAAATGTTACTGCTCGTTCTAATCCACCTTTTACTCCTCCTGCCACCATAATCATAGTGAGAATAATAAATCCAGTATGCCAACCTATTAATTGAATTGGATTTCCTATTAAAGAATTAAATATGGAATCAACAAAACCTTTTACTTCATTAGCTGGTATATTATTAATTTCAGTAAATGTTCCAGTAGCTAAAGTTGGCACATAAGCCATAGCCCAACCAGCAATTACACTGTAATAAGATAGAATTAAAAACCCAGCTATAACACCACTCCAACCCAGCAATACCCATAATTTTGATTGGCCAGTTTCTCGAACTAAATTACGCATGGTATTAATTGGGCTACTACGACCACGTTTTCCTAACATTACTTCAGCCATCATTACTGGTAAACATAATATTATTATGCACAATAAATAAGTTATGACAAAAGCTCCACCACCATATTGGCCTGCCATATAAGGAAATTTCCAAATATTGCCTAAACCGACAGCTGAACCGGTAGCAGCTAAAATGAATGCCATTTTTGATGACCATTCACCATGTATAGATATTTTATTCATTAGATTTACTCTTTGGATATATACTATTTAAGAGGATTATAACTTTTTAAGGCAGGATTTTTCAAGTGGATTATGCTTAATTAATTTTATTAATATAAGAATATAAAAATTATATATTGATTAGAATGTGAATTGTAACTGACAGATGAATGCTAAAAATAGATAAATACTTTTAAGATAATTCACTAGGAATATTAGCTGCGTAATAAATTTCCATCATTTCTTGACGCAGATGTTTTTCAATCAAAGTTTTTTCTGAAAAATCTAAATTTTCAAGATTTATATCAAATAGATAGTTATCTAACTCAAAGTTTTTTAACATCATTTTAGTGTGAAATATATTTTCTTGATATACATTCACATCGATCATTTGATAGAGTTTTTTGGTGTCTGTAGCAATGTAATTTTGGATAGAATTAATCTTGTGATCAATATAATGTTTATAACCATCCTCATCACGAGTAAAACCACGTACTCGGTAATCCATAATTACGATATCAGAGTCAAAACTATGAATTAGATAGTTCAAAGTTTTCAAAGGAGAAATCAGTCCACAAGTCGATACATCGATATCAACTCTGAATGTACTAATTCCATTAGCAGGATGGCTTTCTGGATAGGTATGTACTGTAATGTGACTTTTGTCTAAATGGGTAACCACGGCATCTGGTAAAGGCCCTGGAGTTTGTTCGTTAGATAAACTAATAGATGCTAAATGCTCTTCGCAAATTAGCATAGTAACGCTAGCTCCTTGAGGATCATAATCTTGATGAGCAATATTTAAAATATTAGCACCAATAATATTGGCTACTTCAGTTAAAATTTGAGTTAGTCGCTTGGCATTGTAAGCTTCATCAATATATTCAATATAACCCTTACGCTGTCGGTCAGTTTTAGCGTAACAGATATCATAAATATTAAAACTTAAAGTTTTAGTAAGGTTATTAAAACCTTGTAACTTAAACATTAATTCAGGAGTTTTATATAGATTTTAGATATATTTAGGATGGTGGCTATGGGTGGAATTGAACCACCGACCTCAGCGTTATGAGTGCTGCGCTCTAACCATCTGAGCTACATAGCCTAAGATTAAGATGGACTGCATTATATAGATTTTGTTACTAAATGTCAAGTGATACTAAATAACTATGGCAATTCTTAATTATGAATGCTTAATTCTTAATTAAATTCAAATAAATATAAATTACTTATATTATTGTAGTCTATCCAATCGAAATATAATTTTTTTTATAAAACAATCTTGTTATAACAATCATAAACTGATAATATTTCAGCATATTTTAACTAATTTTAAGCAATGGAACAACAACAATTTATTGATTGGTTTCGTAGTGCTTCTCCTTATATCCACGCTCATCGAGGTAATACTTTTGTAATTTGTTTTGGAGGTGAAGCAGTCCAAGATCATAATTTTCCAAACTTAATTCATGACATTGCTTTACTAAATAGTTTAGGAATACGATTAGTTTTAGTACATGGCATCAGACCTCAAATTGAACAAGGCTTATATCTTCAAGGTAAAAAATCTAAATATGTTAATAATACTCGTATTACGGATGAAATAGCTCTCAAATGTGTTAAAGCGGCCTGTGGAGAAGTTCGAGCAGAAATAGAAAGCTTATTATCCATGGGTTTAACCAACTCTCCAACTACTAATTTTAGTATCTGTGTTACATCTGGCAATTTTATAACTGCTCGTCCCATAGGAGTGCGAAATGGTATTGATTTTTGCCACACTGGTGAAGTTCGAGATATTGATATAACTACAATTAGCAAGCGATTAGATGATGAATGTATAGTCTTGGTTTCTCCATTAGGTTACTCACCAACTGGAGAAGCTTTTAATTTATTGACAGAAGAAGTAGCAGCGGCGGTTGCTATTGGCTTACAAACCAATAAACTAATATATCTAACGGAAAATGAAGGATTATTTACTAAAAATGGCCAATTATTACGACAATTGACATTAGCAGAAGCTCAAAAACAACCAAATTATGATAATCAATTAAAAAATGCTGTTCAAGCTTGTAAAAATGGGATTCAAAGAGTCCATTTATTATCAAGACATATTGAAGGAGCTTTGTTATTAGAACTATTCACTCGAGATGGAATCGGAACTTTAGTTAGTGCTAATCCTTATGAAAATATTCGTAATGCAACGATAGATGATGTTGGTGGTATTTTAGAACTGATTAAACCACTAGAAAAATCTGGTATTTTAGTGCGTAGGTCTAGGGAAAAATTAGAAATGGAAATCAACTATTTTATAGTGCAAGAAAGAGATGGGATGATAATTGCGTGTGCTGCTTTATATCATTTCATGGAAGAAGAAATAGCTGAATTAGCTTGTTTGGCAGTTAATAAAGATTATTATGGTGAAAATCGAGGTGGAACTTTATTAAATTTTTTAGAACAGAAAGCTCAACAATTAAAAATCAAACAGATTTTTATCCTTACTACTCAAACAGCTCACTGGTTTCAAGAACGTGGTTTTAAAATAGCAAATTTACAAGATTTACCAGTTGAAAGACAAAAAATTTATAATTATCAAAGACAAGCCAAGGTACTTATCAAACAGTTGTAATACTTGATTTTCTTTATCTAAGATTTATAGTACTTCTTGATTAAGGTATACTATCATTCTAAACACTATCTAAACATTCAATATGGATATTTCCAAACTTACCAAACAACTTAATACAGAACAACTTTCCACAGTCACCGCTCCATTGGAACATATTTTGGTTTTAGCTGGGGCTGGTAGTGGTAAAACGAGATGTTTAACTTATCGTATCGCTTGGTTAATAGCAACTGATAAAACCAATCCATACAATATATTAGCCGTCACTTTTACCAATAAAGCTGCTAATGAAATGCGGTCTCGGATTGATAGTTTACTAACCGAACCAGCTAAAGGTTTATGGGTGGGAACTTTTCATGGAATAACTCATCGTTTTTTACGCACTCATTGGCAATCAGCTAATTTATCCCAGTCTTTTCAAATTTTAGATAGTAATGATCAACTACGTGTTATTAAACGTTTATTAAAATCCTTAGCAGTGGATGAAAAAGTTTTTCCACCTAAAAAAGTTCAAAATTTTATAAATACCAATAAAGATGAGGGTTTGCGAGCTAAAGATTTGACAGCTGATGAAAATAATTTATGGTTGAATCAAATGATTGAAATTTATCAAATTTATGAAGGAAATTGCCAACGTTCTGATGTAGTTGATTTTGGAGAATTATTATTACGTTGTTATGAGACATTACGTGATGATCCACAATTACTTGAATATTATCAACAACGCTTTCAATTTATCCATGTTGATGAGTTTCAAGATACTAATAATATTCAATATAAATGGTTACAGTTATTAGCTGGAAAAAATAGCAAACTATTTGTAGTGTTCGATGATGACCAAAGTATTTATGCTTGGCGTGGGGCAAAAATTGAAAATATTCAACGATTACAAAATGATTTTACTAATCCTAAATTAATCCGTTTAGAACAAAATTATCGTTCCACTGATAAAATTTTAAATGCAGCTAATGTTTTAATTGCTAATAATACTAATCGGTTAGGAAAAAATTTATGGACTAAGCTAACTACTGGAGAGCCAGTTTTTTTATATCGAGCCTATAGTGAAGTTGATGAAGCTTGGTTTGTAGCAGAACAGATTTTAAATTGGAAAGGTAACAAGAAAGAGATTGCTATTTTATATCGTACTACCGCTCAATCCCGTCAATTTGAAGAAATTCTGTTACAAAAAAATATTCCTTATCGGATTTATGGTGGGCTACGCTTCTATGAACGGCTTGAAATTAAAGATGTATTAGCTTATCTTCGGTTAGCGTTAAACCATAATGATGATACTGCATTTGAACGGATAATTAATACTCCCAAACGAGGAATTGGAGAACGTACTGTAATCATGTTACGTGGTGAAGCTAGGCAACAAAAAATGTCCATTTGGCAAGCTGCTAACAATGTTCTTGAGAGCGGTCAATTGAAAAAAAGAGCGGCTACTAGTTTACAGGATTTCATGATATTAATTAAGAATTTAGAATCTTTAAAGTTACCATTACGAGAGCTAATTGAACAAATTATAATTACCACTAAATTAACCGAACATTATCAAAAAGCTGGCAAAGAAGAAGCTCAGGGTCGCTTAGAAAATTTAGCAGAATTAACCAATGCAGCTTATCAATTTGAACGACAATATAATACGGATGGCTCTTCAGTTATAAATGAATTTTTAGATCATGCCGCATTGGAAGCTGGTGACAAACAAAGTAAATCCGGTGATTGTGTTCAGTTAATGACCTTACATTCTGCCAAAGGATTAGAATTTGAAGTAGTATTTTTATGTGGTTTAGAAGAAGATTTATTTCCTCATAAAAACAGCTTGGATGATTTTAATTTAGAAGAAGAACGTCGCTTATGTTATGTTGGAATTACTAGAGCTAAAAAATTATTATATCTATGTCATAGTAATAGTCGATTCCGCTATGGAGAACGCAATATTTGTAAACCCTCTCGATTTATTGAAGAGATTCCAAAGGAATTAGTTAAAAAATTGCATTCATATTAAACGTAAATTTATTTTGAAATAGTTCGGACAGTTTTGAAACATAATTGTAGAATGGATAAGCGGAGCATCATCCACCATTTAATATGTGGTGTATGACGTTAATTTTAGTGCCAAGGTTCTGCCTTGGTATTTTATTTGCTGTGGTGGCTTTGTCACGATTTTAATAATTAAATGGCAGAGCCATTTGGGATGAATGCTGAGGTTGAACCTCAGCACTAGTAAAATGGAATTATTGAATAAGGTGCATGACGTTATCACTTAATGTATCCTACCAAATTATAATTTATCAATCAAACCTATGCGGCTTACGAGTTCGCTTAAATATAAAGGTATTTTCAGTTATGTTATCAGATAGTATGAAACAAATCTTTTTAGAACTGTATGAAGAAGAAAATGAATATAATTCCAATATTAATATTAAGAAAGGAATTTTTAATGTTGGCTATCATGATAGTTTTTTCTCCGGAAAATTTATGGAAAAAGATTCAAGAATTTGCGAAAAAATAATTCCAGAAATAAATGAAAGTATAAATAACCAATCATTTAAAGACAAGGTTGTATTATTAACGAGATGTCATTATAAAAAAGAAAATAATAGTCTATCCATTGTCAACATTAAACATGTTGAAAGAAAACTAGAAGAATTAACGACATTTGAGAAGATAATTGAATCTTATAAAAGCAACTTTAATGATTATTACCAATATATGGGTATTAACCAGTCAAATTTAGAATTTTGTAAGGATAACTATTCAGCATACTGTATTGCAAAATTGTTCTATGAAAATTATAAAGATAGTGTTAATGTTAATGATCGATTTTTTGTGCCTAAAGATGAAGACAATCCTCTGGTAGAACTGTATAAGACTCATGGAATTGAATTGAAGTTAAAAGATGAATATGGCTTAATCAAAGTTGATAATAATTTTGAAATTAAAACAATCAATGGGATTAAGTTGTATGATAAAAGATTAAAAACCCATTTAAAAGTAAATAAAATTTCTCCTAAATTTTTATCCTTACTAAAAAAGCTAAAAGATAAAGGAATAATTAGCTCTCTATCTCTTCGCCCTGAATACAATATGGTAGGAGAAGATTTACTTGATATATCAGTAATACAGGAAGAAATTGAGCGTGGACATAAATTCAGTTTTCAGGATTTATCTAATCTAGTGGTATCCAAACTTTACTCCAAAAATAACTCTAAAGATAATCTCTGGATAAATATTGATCGTGAAAATATCACTTTTGAAGAACTTCTAGACGATTTTCAAACAGAAGGTAATTATATTGTAACTCAAGTAGTACATCTTGAATATGTTGATAATTTGGAAAACTCTTTTATCACTCATATTGATCATGAATATATTTTCTATACAGAAGATGAATATGATAATAGACTAACAAATTATAAACAAAAAGGCAAAGGCAAAAAAAGATATAAAACATTTAAAGTAGATAATTCCAAAATACCATTTACACTGAAAAACGGTGACTTTTTTATATATATAGTGCTTGACGAAAATTTCAAAAAGAAAGAGTTATTACATGAGTACTTTGAAGATGTATTAAACAAATAATTGGCACAACCATGAACCCAAAACCCTTCATCCTGATTCTTACTTTTCTATTTACATCACCTTTACTTGCAAATACAGATGAAATCGCAACAGCACATATTAAGAAAATTACTGGCAATGGTATTTTTTCTAATATTATCTATTAAGTCTTTCTTGAGATAGAGTATTTTTGGGTTCTAAAACAAATTGACGACGGCATTCTTTGCAAGAATATTTTTGTTTCCCGTTATGGATGCTACCGTTTTTTATAATATTTTCTGAATTACAACTTGGACAGTTTATCATTATTATTTATATATAAATTAATCTCTTATTATACACCAATACTTCATTCAGGACTACCAAGTATTTAAAGGATAGGCAGTATTTTAAAGCAGTTAGATTTGGATTTAATCATGTTTTATCTTTTAATCTGTGCAATCTTGTTCAAAAACTGAGGACGAATTATCAAAACAACCAACATTATATAAAACAGTAGTATCCCCAATTTTAGTCCTTAAAATTCCATTAACCAATATTTTCCAATCTATTTTATGATGGAAGCGAACTAAGCTATAATTTTTGGTGATAAACTTCTCTCTTTCTGATTCTGCTATTGAATCGTAAGAAATATGGTTATCATAGCCATTGCATTCTAGGATTAAGTTTAAATCTTTGACGAAGAAATCTACTCTGTATTTGCCGATTGGATAATTATGCTGAAAACCAAGATTCTCAAATACTTGACTTAGAACTTGTTGCCATTCTATTTCACCTTTAGTATCTAATTTAGCTAAAGTGCTAACACTACCAAATACTTGCTTCTTCAGTTCAATTCCAATAACCGAATCCATGCCTAATACTATCTTGCCAACATCTTCTAAGTTATAGCTATTTAATTTGGGAGCTTTGCTACCACTAGCTTTTATAGTTGCACGATCAAGATTGATGACAGAAATATCATCGTGAAATTTGCGGATATTACTGTTAAGAGTGCTTAATGGCACGGTGATGTAATTGGTTATGTCTTTCTTGGTATAAATATCATTTCCTATTGAGGAAATTAAACCAGTGCCTTTCATTACTTTACCAATTTTGGCATAGCTGGTTTGGGCTATTTTTTGGAGGTTGGGGTTGAGGCCACAGGCTTGTTTTATAGCGGATTCTAGGGCGGTTCTAGTCAAGGTGCAAACTAAGACAGAACATTTTTTTCCAATATGAAATTAAGTTTTCTGCCCTTATTAAGGACTATTTTTTGCGACCACTTGTACTAAAGCAGTCTTCATGCGATTTAATGCCATTTGGTTCATTCCCAAAAGGTCGGCAGTTCCACGTTCACTTAGACAGGCAGTGCCATCAGACAGTACATATCCATCACATTTTATTCCGGGGATTAATTCAACTTCCCCTATAGTGTACAGCTTGTAATTCTTGCATAGGAATTATCCGTTAAAATGTGGATTGTAACAGATATATTTTTGGAGATGCAAATAGGATTAAAAACTATAAGACCTAATGCAGTTATTCTGTTAACTCTCTAATTCTGTAAATTCTGATTCAGACAAGGATGTTAAATTGCCGAAAAGAAAAGACCTGCCAGGTTTTGAAAACCTGGCAGGTCTAAAGATTTTGATCGATTAAAATATAATTCAACTCAATATTACAATAAGTTTAATTGATCAAATAATCTAAATTAGGATCATTAATAATTTTGATAGTCAAACTAATTTAGCCCACCAGCAAAAATATTTCCACCAGTTGTGGGCAATGATAAAACATGTTGCACACCATTATTGTCACATTAATAGCATAATTAATATTAATTTTTTTAAAACTATTCATTTCTGATAACGTTCAACTTGTTTGTATGATATAATTGCATAATTTAGCAAATCTGTTAAAATTCTATTTTGTACAAGTTAATTAATTTTGGAAAACTCCAGTATTAATCAACTTATGTAAAAACAATTAAACTAATTTACTGACAATTATTTTTAAAGAGGCAAATAATGAGTACCATTGAAGAACGTGTCAAGAAAATTGTAGTTGAGCAATTATCTGTCAAAGACGAAGAAGTAAATCTTGATTCTTCTTTTGTTGATGATTTAGGTGCCGATTCCCTTGATACAGTAGAATTGGTAATGGCACTTGAAGAAGAATTTGAATGTGAAATTCCTGATGAAGAAGCTGAAAAAATTCAGACGGTTCAACAGGCAATTGATTACATAAATAAAAATAGCGCAGAATAATTTTGTTTTAGGCCATATTGCATTATCGTGGCCTTTTTATTTGGAAAATAATTTGTGACTAAAAGACGTGTTGTTGTTACTGGAGTTGCTGCTATCTCACCAGTTGGTTTAACTGCTCAGACTAGTTGGGAAACTGTATTAGCTGGTAAAACTGGGATTGCAACTGTTACCGGATTCGATGCTTCTAATTTTGCAAGTAAAATTGCTGGACAAGTTAAAGGTTTTGATGTTAGTAAATATTTGTCGGCAAAAGAAGCTAGAAAAATGGATCCTTTTATTCATTATGGCATAGCTGCTGGAATTGAAGCCATTGAAGATGCTGGGCTAGAAATAACTGAAGCTAATGCCGAACGAATAGGAATATCTATAGGTTCTGGTATCGGTGGATTACCTGGAATTGAAAAAGGTCATTCAGCTTATTTAAATGGTGGGCCAAGGAAAATTTCACCATTTTTTGTACCAGGTAATATTATCAACATGATAGCTGGTAACTTATCAGTTAAATGTGGTATCAAAGGGCCAAACTATGCGATTACCACAGCTTGTTCTACTGGAACTCACAGTATTGGTAATGCGGCTCGTTTGATTGAATATGGTGATGCAGATGTTATGATTGCTGGTGGGGCTGAAATGGCAAGTAGCCCAATGGGATTAGGTGGTTTTTCTGCTGCTCGTGCCTTATCTACCCGCAATGATTTTCCTGGATTAGCTAGTAGACCTTGGGATAAAGAACGAAATGGTTTTGTGCTTGGTGATGGTGCTGGTGTATTAGTTCTAGAAGAATATGAAACTGCTAAACAACGAGGAGCTAATATTTACGTTGAATTAATTGGCTCTGGTATGAGTAGTGATGCTTATCATATGACTTTACCATCTAAAGATGGAGAAGGAGCATGTCGTTGTATGTTAAATGCTATAAAAAATGCTCAAATAAATCCAGAACAAGTCAATTATATCAATGCTCATGGAACTTCCACACAAGCTGGTGATAAAGCAGAAACTTTGGCGGTTAAAAAAGCCTTTACTGATCATGCAAAAAATTTGGTAGTTAGTTCAACCAAATCTATGACTGGACATTTATTGGGAGCTGCTGGTGGTTTAGAAGCGGTTTTTGCTGTGCTGAGTATTCGAGACCAAGTTGCACCACCAACTATTAATATCTTTAACCTTGATCCAGAATGTGCAGGTTTAGATTATGCTGCTAATCAAGCTAAAGAAATGAAAATTGATGTAGCAATGTCTAATTCGTTTGGTTTTGGTGGAACTAATGGAACATTAGTATTTAAACGTTTTCAATGATTTGAATGTTTTCTTTTCATGGTTGGATTAATATAATCCAATTTTTTAAGATTAATTGAAGTAATTCCTTTTAGTAGATTGCATCCTAGCATATACTATTAATTATATTCCACCAATTTAATTAATGGCCATTGATATTTAACTCTCTTTAGGGATTGGATATGTAATTTATATTAATAGCCATTGGTGGAACTTCAGTTAAGAATATAACCTTAATTTAACATAAAATTAACAATGTTAAGAACCTTATTTCTCCTTATTTTATTAATAATAACTACTATAGGTGGTTCTAGTTATTGGGTTTATAAAAATCATCTTACTAAACCTCTGCCTATGTTTGAAGATTTACGTTATGTAGTTAAGCCAAACACAAATTTACGCAAAATAACCATTGAGTTAATGGATCGGGAATTAATGAATTACCCTACTGCTTTAGTTTGGATATCATTGGCTAGATTTCAAAAAAGAGCTCATTTGATTAAAGCAGGCGAGTATTTAATACCAGTTGGCACAACTCCGCAACAAATGTTAGAAATTATGATTTCTGGTAAAATTATCAGCCATAAATTAATGATTCCAGAGGGTTGGAATTTTAAACAAATGATGGTTGCTATACGTGGTCATCCAGAAATCGTGCAAACATTAGAAACTACAGATAATAAGACTATAATGGCTACAATAGGTCATCCAGATGTACATCCAGAAGGCCGTTTTTATCCTGATACTTATCATTTTGCAACTAATACTTCTGACGTAACAATATTAAAACTTTCTTATAAAATGATGGAAAAAGTACTAGCAGAAGTATGGGAAAAACGTAAAGAAGATTTTATATTAAAAACTCCAGATGAAGTATTAATTTTAGCATCTATCGTTGAAAAAGAAACCGCAGCAGCTGAAGAACGGCCTTTAATTGCTGGGGTATTTATTAGAAGGTTAAAAGAAAAAATGTTATTACAGACTGATCCAACTGTAATTTATGCTTTAGGGGAAAATTTTGATGGTAATTTACGTAGAAAAGATTTAAAAGTGAAGAATCCATATAATACTTATAAATATAAAGGTCTTCCTCCTACTCCAATTGCTCTGCCAGGCCGAGCCGCATTAGAAGCTAGTATCAATCCAACTGGTGGAGAAACATTATATTTTGTGGCGAAAGGTGGTGGCAAACATTATTTTTCGGTTACTCTTAAAGAACATGAATGTGCGGTTATAGAATATCAAATAAAAAATAAAAATATCCGTCGTTATAAAAGTCGTTGTAGGAAATATCCAAGTTGTTTTGCTTGTTCCTAATGAGACTAGGAATTTGTGGTAGTCATCGAACTGGTAAAACTACCTTAGCTCAAGCTATTTCCAACCAGATTGGAATAGATTTCATTAAAACTGATACTAGTGCGATATTCACTAAACAAGGTTTACACCCTTCCCAACCTTTAGATTTTCCTACCAGATTAAATATCCAAAAACTCATTATTCAAGCTACAGTAAAAGTTTGGCAGGCTGATGATTTTATCACTGATCGAACTCCTATAGATTTTATGGCTTATACTTTGGCTGATATTCAAGGTGCTACTGAGGTTGATTTTGTAGAATTAGAAACATATTTAACTGAATGTTTTATAGTAACTAATCAAATATTTTCTAAACTTGTTGTTGTACAACCAGCTATTCCATTAGTTTATGAAGCTGGTAAAGCGGCTTTAAATAAAGCTTATATGGAACATTTGAATATTATTATCCAAGGTTTATGTAATGATGAACGTTTGCAATGTCCAGTTACTATAATCCAGCGGAATATTGTTGATTTACAAGAACGAGTGGATATAACTGTATAGCAATTTTTAATTAAATTCAAAATATCTTGATTAATTATTTTTAGTGCTATAATCAAAAAAATTATCCCCACAAATTTCGTATATTGTACAATACCTTCGCCAATGGAGCATAGCGTATTTCCCGAAACCTAAGCAATATCAGGATTTCGGGAAATCGTACCTCATTCCCGAAACATTTTGACTTTGGCGAAGGTATTGTTGTAGGGATAATTTTCTACCTATAATTTACTTAGGCTTTTCATAATGTCCAACCAAATCAGACTTAAGTTGAATGCCTTGTCGAGAAGTTGTAGCTCTTCTTGAACTTCTGGAAGTAACTGGTTTAACATCAGGAGTTGATTCACTTGGTTTCTCAACTTCCTTAGTTACAATTTTAGGCTCAATCTGTTTCTCTGCAACCGACTCTTCCTTAACAGTTGGTTGAACTACTCTTGGAGTAGTAATCAAATCAGCTGTAGTTGGTTTAGAAACTGACTTTACAGAAACAGTATCCTCCTCCACATTAGTTTGCTTAGGAGTAATCTCTTTCGGAGGCGTAACTGGTTTTTTAGGTGGAGGCTCAGGTACAACTTTCCTAAATAAACCTCCAATCATACTGAAAGCAATTATAAATACAGCTCTAATCAGGTAAAATACCATCTGTACCGCACCAATCACTTTTTGTACTAAACCTATAATACTAAATACAAAACCAATACCAGTAGAATAAATCCGCATCCATAATGGCATAGGTGGAAATGCTGGTTCAGGTTCTTCCGTATTTTCGGTATAAGTATAACCACCAGAGCTACATAAAGATTCAACACCAACGCTAATACAACCTAATGGAATCACTATTAACGTCAATACGGTTGAGATTAAAACTCCAAATAGTAATGAAATAGCCATACCTTGGAAAATAGGGTCAGTAATTATAACTCCAGCCCCGGCTACTAATGCAAAAGCAGTAATAACAATTGGTCGAGTACGAGTTTTACAAGATAAAATAACCGCTTCCTGCAATGGAATTCCCATCTCAACTTGGATAATGGCAAAATCAACTAATAAAATTGAGTTACGCACTATGATACCAGCCAATGCGATCCAACCAATCATCGAAGTAGCAGTAAACTCTGCCCCAAGTAACCAATGACCTGGAATAATTCCTAATAAGGTCAATGGAATTGGAGCCATAATAATAGCTGGCACGATAAAATTACCAAACAACCATACCACTAAGATATAAATTAATATCATAGCTACCGCAAATGCCATTCCCATATCACGGAAGGTTTCGTAGGTTACTGTCCATTCTCCGGTCCATTCAAATCCAGATTGGCCTAATGTCTTAGGTGGCCCTAAATATCGGTCACAAAAAGAGATTAACCATAAATCTGTACAGCCAGTATCGACTAAGTTTACTCCATCAGGAGTTACATAATCTTGCAGTAGTCCTTCAATTTCTAACATACCGTAAATTGTTGAACTTAACTTATATTCACCACTTTCTTCATCAAAAATCCCAATCGGGTCTCCCACTACATATTCAACTGGGCGTAAATCTTTTTTATAGTAAATCGGGTCTTGTTTTGCTTCAACAAAACTACCCAACTCTGCCAATGGAATTATGCCTCCAGTTTTAGTTGGAATTGGTAAATCATATAAGCGACTTAATTGGGAACGTTCGGTTAGTGGAACTTGAATTATGATATAAGTAGGTTCTAACATGTTGCCACGTTTAATATCTCCTAACTTAAAGCCACCTAATGCCATAGTCAAATTACGATTAATAGTATCTACTGAAATTCCACGTCGAACTGCTTTTTCTGCATCGACTTCAAATCGCCAGATATTATGAGATTCAGACATATAATTATCAACATCATCTAAAATATCAGCTTTTTCAAATGCTTCAGTTATTTTTTCAGCCACTTCTCGTCGAACTTTTTCATCCTGACCATATACTTCAGCTACAATGGATCGTAATACTGGTGGGCCTGGCGGCATTTCAACCACTGCAATCTTGACTGGGCTATTAGCTTCCTTAATTAAACTTTGCAGAGACTTTCTAGCAGCAATAGCTATATCATGACTGGATCGTGGAGGGTTATCATAACAAGCTCTGGTTTCACTTTTCCAAAAAGCCATGCCACAACTTTTCTTTTCTAACTGTACATGAATATCAGCCTGCCAAGGTTTATCTCGTAAATAGTAATGTCGTACCATGCCATTAAAATCAAATGGTTGTGAAGTTCCAATATAAGATTGTAAGGCAATCACTTCTGGAAAATCTTCCACATTTCGCAATTTTTCTATCATTTGCCGAGTTAAATTAGCTGTCACTGGTAAAGCAGTTCCTTCTGGCATATTAATAAACACATTAAATTCTGGTTTCTTATCCAAAGGTAACATTTTAACTTCAACAGCATTATAATAAAACATTGAACAAGCAGCAAAAAATGCAAATATAAGCCCAACTAAAAATCCTAAACCCAGAAAACGATTATTAATAAGTGGAGGTAATATCGCCCGAAAAATACTTTCCCATCTTTCATTGGATTTTAATTCCTTAATTTCTTGATTTTCTAATGCTTCCATCGATGGTTTAAATCGCATTGCTAACCAAGGCGTGAAGGCAAAAGCAGCAAACAAAGAAAATATCATAGCAATTGAGCCTAAGGCTGGAATTGGTCCCATATAAGGGCCCATCATTCCAGACACAAATCCCATCGGCATCAAAGCTGCTACTACTGTAAATGTTGCTAATATGGTTGGATTCCCTACCTCTCGCACTGCATCTACTGCCGTATCCGTGTCCGTATCACCATTCAGTAGCCAACGCCGATAGATATTCTCTATCACTACAATTGCATCATCAACTAAAATTCCTATAGAAAAAATTAACGCAAATAAACTAACTCTATCAATAGTATATCCAGTCACCCAAGCAGCAAATACTGTGATTAAAATGACTACTGGAATTACTATGGTTACTACTAGAGACGGTCGCCAACCTAGAAAGAATAATACTAAAATAGTTACAGCACCAGTAGCAATAAATAACTTTTTAATTAAGCTATTAACTTTATCATTAGCAGTTTGTCCATAATTACGGGTAACTTCTACATTAACATTATCTGGAATTACTTTATTATTTCTAAGAGTATCAACATGATCTAAGATATTTTTAGAAACAGCTACTCCATTTGTACCTATTTTTTTAGAAATAGCAATCGTGACAGCTGGAGCTCCATTAACATTTTCGACAGAATTTTCTTGGGATAACCAAAAGGTGTCATGCTGATCATAAGCAGCTCCAGAATAATAATTGACCATTTGATATGGTTCTATTTCTGGACCTTGAATTACATTAGCTACATCTTGTACATAAACTGGGGCGCCTTTGAAAGTACCGACAACTAATTTTTTAACTTCTTCAGCACTACTTAAAAATTTACCAGTATAAACAGTAAAATAAGTATTGCCAGATTCAATACTACCGGCTTTGGTTTCATTATTAGCAGTTTGAATAGTTTGAGCTATTTGACCAATAGAAATTCCAAATCCAGATAATCTTTCCGGTTTAACTTCTATTAACACTTGCTCAGAACGTCCACCTACTACAAAACTTTGACCAGTATCTCGAATACCTTTTAAGCTTTGCATTACTTCCAATGATAAGATGCGTAAAGCACCATCATCCAAATTATCCGACCATAAAGTGAGAGCTACTACTGGTACATCATCAATACCTTTTGGTTTCACTAATGGAGGTAGCACACCTGGAGGAATCTTTTCTAAATTAGATTGGATTTTGTCATGGATTTTGAAGATGGAATGTTCTAATTCCTCTCCAACTATAAATTGGACGGTTACTATACCTTGACCACGTTCAGCTGCTGAATAAACATGTTCTACATCCGGTATTTCAGTCATGATACGTTCTAACGGCTCTAAAGCTAGACTAACAACTTGTTTAGCCGATGCTCCCGGATACTGCACAAAAATATCCACCATTGGTACAGAAATTTGGGGATCTTCTTGACGGGGAGTTAACATTAGCCCTAGTATTCCCATGAATAACATGGCAAAAAATAATAGGGGTGATAGTGGGGAATGGATAAATGCTTTCGCTACTTTCCCGGCCAAACCTAAATCTGGTTTTTTATCATCTAGTTGAGAATTTCCTAATGGATTATTCTCTGAATATTGGTCTGTCATGCGGATACAATTAAAGTTAGAAGTTTTATAGATTTAATAGTAATTCTTAATTAAATATCAAATATTTAAGTCATGTAATTAAGAAATTTTATATACTATCTACATTTGGAATTGATTAGAACCTGATCACCCTCAGCTAATCCACTGAGAACAGTTGTATAATCGCCAATATTTTGATCAAGCTCATGTATGAGAGTAGGGTTAATTTTTTGACCAATCCGTATCAAACGAATTTCTGATTTATTATTTTGTAATACACAAACACCTGGTAAGCTATTACGTTTCATAACAGCAGATTGTGGAATTAATAACAAACTTTGTTGACCGGCTTGAACATCAGGTACATCAACTTGGGCATATTGACCAGGACCGATATAATCTCCAAACTTATTTCTAGCTTCATCTGGTATATCAAATTTAACCTTTATGGTATGTCTTTGTTTATCAGCAATAGGGAAAATTCTGGCTATTGATACAATAATATTATTATCTAAAACATCTAATTTAGCTGATACTTGTTTCCCAATTTTTAAACCTCGAACTAAACGAGCTGGAACATCAACTTCAATCTGTAATTGGTCGGTATCAGAAAATTGCAATAATGCTTGCCCCATCATTACAGTATCACCAACTTCTGCCATTTTTTTAACAATTACGCCATTAAATGGAGCTATACTCTTAGTATCACGCAATTTAGAATCTATCTGTTCAATCTGAGAATTAGCCTGCCATAAAGCATTACGAGCTTGTTCAATTCTCATTCCATAAGTATGTAATTGAGCCCGACGATCTAACCCTTGATCACTACGTCCCATTAAATCACTAATAGGTTTAGTTAAAAATTGATCTAATAAATGTGGTAATCCCATCCCACCTGGAGCATCATCTGGAGAATCTGGAGATCGTAATTGCCGAGTATATTGTATTCCTGCGTTGCGTAATGTTGAATCAGCATTTCTCCATTCGGCTACTGCAGAACGTCGTTTAGCTAATAACTCTCTATTATCAAGTTCTAATAAAATAGTATCTTTAATAAATTCATCACCTTCTTCGCCAATTAATCTTACCACTCGACCTGGTAACTGAGCGGAAAAAGTAACTTCTTTTTTTGGTATTACAGTTCCGCTTAAAGTAACTGGTGGACTAAGATCATAAACGCGAACTTCATAAGTATATTCATCTGCTGCTTGTGCATAATTAGTAAATAACAGCATAATTGTTAACAGCTTAATAGTTTGTTTTAACATATTCATTTTATCTATACATTTAAATATTTTTTAGAATTATAACGCATAAAACACATCTCTTAAATTTCTATTATTAGAAATACAATAGAGATGTGCTTTAGAAAGGAACTTAATTAATTAACCAACCCGTCCCATAACTGTAAAACTTTTTACAAATGGACCTGCCATACGTGGGTCTTTAATCATAGCTGTATAGTCTCCAGTCTTAAATTTTAACTTACCACTTACATAAGCAGCTCCTAAACTAGCCATACCTAAACCTTTTTCAAGCCATTTATTCCAGCTGTCTTCTTTGGCACGTAAGTCCCAATTTAATTCTTCTCCATTATATGTACCAGCTGAAGTTATTTTACCATTTTCTATAACGGCAATTCCTCTTGGTTTATCATCACCAACAATTCCATAACCAATATTAGTACTGAAGTTAATTTTAGCAAGTGCATCAGAAAGTTCTGGTTCTTTATTCCATTCTTCCATGTATGTTTTCATCCAAGCGTCTGAAAATAAATCTGCCATAAATATACCTTGATTTAGAGTTGAAATATAAATTGTCTTACTGATGTTACGCAAACCAATTCAAATTTTAAATAACTTAAATATTATTTTTTTGGGATTTCTAATTCAACCCAACTTACAATTTTAAATTATTGCTAACAAATAACCGTTTTTTATATAAAAAACCTTTATTTGGAATCAGCCTGTGTAACCTCAGTTATCTTAAAAAATATCGACTATAATTTAGAAGATACTATCTATTAGAGTAAAGGAAAATAGAAAAATAGTCCAGTTCACCACCATTTTTTTCAGTTTTACACAGTAACTGTTATTAGTATTATTTAAGTCCTAATTGAAAAAACTCAATATAAGCAAATGCTAATATTTAATATCTAACTGATCTAGTTATCTTAAATTGATTTAAACTTAAAATTTTAATAAGAGTATATCAGTTTAAATACTAAAAAATATTAATTTTATACTTTTGAAAAAATATTTTATTCAATAATTATCACTAAATTTAACTTATTTATCTTTGTACAGGCCAAAAAATATAAGCTATTAATTTTATTAATAGTTAAATGTAGGCTGGGTAGAACGAAGTGAAACCCAGCAATACTCTACCCAGCCTATAATTCAATACTATTTAAGTTAAGGGCAGACACACAGGTCTGCCTCTACACAATATATTTCAATATGGTAGTGGCGAACCATATGTGTTCGTCCTCCTTAAATTAATAGTATTGATCCTACAATTGTCCTGTCACGAAGGTTATTTATAACAACTTACAATTATCTTGCGTAAAGGTATTTAAGTTTGATTTGCCAAAGGCCAACGTGGATGAGCAGAAAATTCTAATGGCTCACATTGTCCTTTCATCAAACGTAAAGCACCAGCATAAGCTATCATTGCTCCATTATCAGTACAAAATATCGGACGTGGATAAAATAACTTTACTCCTATTTGTTCAGTAAATATAGTCATAGATTCACGCAATCGTTGATTAGCTCCAACTCCACCAGCAATTACTAAACTATCTAAATTAGTTTGTTTTATGGCTCTTTTACATTTAATAATTAGGGTATCTATTACTGCATCTTCAAAAGCTCTAGCTATATCTGCTTTTACTTGTTCATTTTTGGATTCTTGATTTTGCCAAGTTGTCAAGACTTGGGTTTTTAATCCACTGAAACTAAAATTTAAACCAGGTTGTTTGGTCATTGGCCGAGAAAAATGGAAAGTTTCAGGATTACCTTGCGTTGCTAATTTTGCTAATGCTGGCCCACCTGGATAACCTAAACCCAATAATTTTGCAGTTTTATCAAAAGCTTCACCAGCAGCATCATCTACTGATTCGCCTAATAAAGAATATTGGCCTATAGCATTGACTTGCATTAATTGAGTATGGCCACCGGAAACTAGTAAAGTTAAAAATGGAAAACTTGGAATAGATGATTCTAACATTGTAGCAAGTAGATGACCTTCTAAATGATGTACTCCAATTGCTGGAATTTGCCAAGCCCAAGCTAAACTACGTCCTACAGCAGCTCCTACTAATAATGCTCCTATCAAACCAGGCCCAGCAGTATATGCAATACCGTTTATATCACTTGATTTAATATTAATTTTAGTCAGCAATTGTTTGATTAAAGGAATTAATTTACGCACATGATCACGAGAAGCTAATTCAGGTACTACCCCACCATATTTAGCATGTAATTCTACCTGGCTATACAATTCATGGCCTAATAAACCTTGTTCAGAATCATAAATTGCTACTCCAGTTTCATCACAAGAAGTTTCTATCCCTAGGACTAACATGATTTTCTCATTTCTTCTATAATTTTTATTGGCAAAATTTGTGGACGATAATTAGTAGCATTTATCACTCCAATCTTAATGCTACCAGTACATAATATTATAGATTTACATAAAATTTGATGTTCCATAATTAAGCTAACTTTGCCTAGTTTAATTGTTTTAACTGTTACATCTAACAAATCATTAAAAAATGCAGGTTTAATATATTCAATAGTAAATTTTCTAGCCACAAATATTAGGTTATATTCTTGTTTTAATATAGTTTGTTCTATACCTAAATAACGTAATAATTCAGTACGAGCTCGTTCCATAAATTTTAAATAGTTAGCATAATAAACTACACCTCCGTCATCAGTATCTTCATGGTATACTCTGACTGGCAAAATAAATTTATTCATAATTTCTCTTTGAAAATACAGGATAAAAAATTGATTTTAAATGATAATTTAATCTAACTTATATAAAATATTAATTTTTAATTTGCATAATACCTCATTGGTAACAATATATACCCAACAAAAATACTTTTCTTAATATAAGTAACATATTTATTCAGAGTATCATTTTAACATATTGGAAATAATGTCAATATAATATCGTGTTAACAAAAAATAACTTGACGATTAAACGTTATTTAGCTAAAATATCGTTGCCAATTATTTATGTGATTTTTCAATAGTTTTACAAAATATTTAGAAGAGATCAAATTATGAAATCTAATATCCACCCAACTTACAACGAAATTTCAGTTACTTGTAGCTGTGGCAGTATTTTTACCACTCGTTCAGTTGTAAAAACAGACTTAAATATTGAAGTTTGTTCAGCTTGTCATCCTTTTTACACTGGTCAACAAAAGATTATTGATACAGCTGGACGAGTAGATAAGTTTCGTCGTAAGTATGGAGATAGACAGTCAGGCACTAGTGCTTAAATTTGTTGGTGTTTCGATTAATTCTCGAAGCATCAATATGGAGATAATATGGCATCTGAACTGTATAATGATGGTAAGCATCAGTGTATTGGTTTCTGTGATTTAACTTTAAATGGTGGAGTTCAATCTAACCAATTTTTAGTAATTGATGGTGACCATTGTGCATTAATAGATCCAGGTGGTGAACTTATTTATAAAGATTTACTGATGTCGTCTAGCGAATATATGCGCGGTAAAACTTTGGACTATGTAATTAGCTCACATCAATATCCAGATATTTTATCTTCATTAAATGAATGGCTACACGATAGCAATTGTAAAATTATAGTCTCAATTCTTTGGGAACGTTTCGTTACAGATTACATAAATTCAGATTTTCATGGACGAATTATAGGTATTCCTGATGCTGGAATGAAAATTCAATTAGGTGATTCTGAACTTATTGCTATACCTGCCCATTTTTTACATTCCGATGGCAATTTTCAGTTTTACGATCCAGTTAGTAAAATTTTATTTTCTGGAGATATGGGTGCTTCCTTATTTTTACGTTACTCTGAAAATGTAAATAAACCGGTTGAAGATTTTGATGCTTATGTATTTAATATAGAAAGCTTTCACCGTCGTTATATGTCATGTAATAAAGTTTGCAGATATTGGGTTAATATGGTGCGAAATTTGGATATAGAATGGATAGTACCGCATCATGGCCGTTGTTTTAAAGGCAAACCAATGATAGAACGTTTTCTAAAGTGGATAGAAGAATTGCAATGTGGTACTGATTTAGTTACTCAAGATAATTATAAAGTTCCATGATTTATTTTGAATTATAACATCATGATAATAATAGTTTAATTTTAGTATTCAAATAATTATGAAATATTTTGCTATCTTTTTTTTATTAACTATTACTGTTTATGCTGATGAAGCTTCAATAGTCAATCTGCATACTAACTTTGGTATAATAGTGTTAGAATTAAATCCAACCAAAGCTCCAAAAACTGTTGAGACTTTTCTAAAATACGCTAATAGTAACTTCTATGATGATACTGTTTTTCATAGAGTAATTAAAAATTATATTATTCAAGGTGGTGGTTATACCAAAAATTATCAGAAAAAAATTCATCTATATGATCCTATAATTAACGAAAGTGACAATGGCTTAGAAAACTTATATGGAGCTATTGCGATGGCAAGAAGCTATCGTGACCCAGATTCAGCCACTTCCCAATTTTTCATAAATCTTAAAGATAATCTAACGCTTGACTATAATGAAGCCACAGAAGAGATGGGTTATACTGTCTTTGGGAAAGTGATTGAAGGAATGGATGTAGTTGAAAAAATTCAACAACTTAATACTGGAGCTGGCGGTTCATTAAGGAAACATGTTCCAAAAGATAAAGTAATTATTGAAGTAGTAGTGGTAAAAAATATGTCTAATGCAGCATCTGAAATATTAGACAAGGTATCAGAATTACCCGAAAAATTAACTGATGATATAGCTGAGACAAACGAGGACTTTTCGGAAATAACACAAGTTGAAGATGATATATCGGATATAGAAGAAAATAGTTCTGAACCTATTAATAGCAAAAATATTGTTGAGTCAGATATTTCTCCCAAAATTGAATTACCAACTCTTGATTTAAAAATTCTGGTAACAAAATTTGTGTCCAAAAAAATACCAACAGCAAATGTCTCGCTGGAAAGAATTCCCTTAAAACAAAAAATTACATCCTTAACAGCTCCTGATATGCCATCACAACCTGATATATCAGACCCATTTCCGTATTAATAGTTTCACTTCTTTCAGTATATAGTATACTGTAATCTAACCATTCAAATTATCGAATATTAATCTATATTTTAATTAGGTAATTAACTTTTTAGGAACCTCTATGCAAGTAAAAATTCAGACCAATCATGGTGATATTTTAATCCAATTAAACCCAGATAAAGCTCCAAAAACTGTTGAAAATTTTGTGAACTATGTAAATGCTGGCTTTTATAATGGAACTATATTTCATAGGGTTATTGAAAATTTTATGATTCAAGGGGGTGGTATGGAATCTGGAATGGGTGAAAAAGAAACAAGTCCTCCAATCGAAAATGAAGCTACTAATGGCCTAAGTAACACTATATATAGTCTCGCAATGGCTCGTACTCCTGATCCACATTCAGCATCCTCCCAATTTTTTATTAATACCAGTGATAATATTTTTTTGAACCATACAGCTAAAACTCCACAAGGTTGGGGTTATTGTGTATTTGGTGAAGTTATTGAAGGCATGGATATAGTTGATAAAATCAAAAAAGTATCTACTACCAATGTAGCTGGTCATCAAGATGTTCCAGTTACTGATGTAATAATCGAAAATGCTACAGTAGTATAGGTTTTAGTTAGTTTAAAAAATTGGGTTAGTAGAACATATACAGTTACTAACCTAATTTCTAATCAGTAAATCCAATCAATTATCCCCTCCATTATAATTTCCGCTATGAGGATTTTATTAAGAAAACCTTATATATTAGCGATAATCATTACAATTATTTTATCTGTATGGTAGGTTGTGATTATACCGTATTTAGGTTATAATTTCCTTATTTATAAGAGAGTAAACTAAAAAAATAATGAGTTCAGATACCTTAATTTCAGTAAAAAATTTATCCCGCTATTATGGAAATTTCTGTGCAGTTGATAACATTAATTTTGAAGTTAAACGTGGGCAAATTTTAGGTTTTCTCGGTCCAAATGGAGCAGGTAAAACTACGACGATGCAAATGATTACTGGTACTCTTGCCCCAACTACCGGACAAATTTCATTAGCTGGTCATGATTTATTAGATTATCCAATTCAAGCTAAAACAGCAATTGGCTATTTACCGGAACAACCACCAGTTTATAAGGAAATGCGGGTCAATGAATATTTGCAGTTTTGTGCTAAATTACATAATATCCCAAGTTCAGCTATTTCCTATGCGGTCAATAATGCTATTGAACAATGTGGTTTAAATGCTGTTGCTAAACGTCTGATAGGCAACTTATCTAAAGGTTATCAGCAACGAGTTGGGATTGCTCAGGCTATTATTCATACTCCACAAGTAGTTATTTTAGATGAGCCTACTATTGGGCTTGATCCGATTCAAATTCGTGAAATTAGAGCTTTAATTCGTCGTTTGGGAAAAGAGCATAGCGTAATCTTATCTACTCATATACTACCAGAAGTGCAAGCTGTGTGCAGTCATGTACAAATTATTAATCGTGGCCAATTTATTTTAAATGATACTATCGATGGCTTACTTAATCAAATGCAATCAACCCATTTACAAGCAAGCTTTCATAATCTGCCAAGTATAGAACAATTAGAACAAATCCAATATATTGAATCAGTAGAAATATTTGCAGATAATAAAGTTCGTATTCAGCATAATATTGAAAATAGTCCAGTGGAAACTTTAGTAGAGCAATCAGTTGCCAATAATTGGAGATTATACGAATTAATACCAGAACAACGAACTTTAGAACAAGTATTTGTAGATTTAACTAATGCAGATGAAGATAGTTTGATAACTAGGAGGATTGCCTAATGTGGGTAATTGCATCACGGGAATTGCGTAGTTTATTTATTTCACCATTGGCTTGGAGTATTTTGGGAGCAATTCAAATAATTTTAGGATGGTTTTTTGCCGTATTAGTCGAATGGTTTTTACAACCAGAAGTACAAACAAACTTAGCCAGTGATCTTAATGCTTCTGGTGTAACCGCAATTGTGGTAGCTTCTTTATTTGACTGGGTTGCTATTATATTTTTATTAGCTACTCCTTTATTAACCATGCGTCTTATCAGCGAAGAACGACGTAACAATACTTTACCACTATTATTATCAGCTCCTATTTCAATGGGTAGTATAATTTTAGGTAAATTTCTAGGATTAATGGGATTTTTCTTGATAATGTTGGCCATGTTAATGTTGATGCCACTATCATTATTATTAGGTGGAACTTTAGATTTTGGACAACTATCATCTGGTTTGTTAGGTTTGATTTTATTTTCTGGTACTCTTATAGCAATAGGATTATACATATCAACTTTAACTTCTCATCCGACAGTAGCGGCTATTAGCACTTTTGGAACATTTTTACTATTATGGATGCTTGATTGGGGTGGTAATGTCACAGAATCCAAAGATAGTATTTTAAGTTTTAGCTATTGGTCAATTACTAATCATTATCAGCCTTTATTGCAAGGTTTATTCAGCACTGCCGATGTGGTATTTTATTTATTGTTGATTGGATTATTTTTAATGTTAAGCACTTATCGATTGGATGCAGAACGGATTCAATAGATAAATGGGTACAAATAACTACAAAATTGCCTAATTTATATCCAAGAGCTGAATCTTCCAATTATTGAAATAGAGCAATTCTTAATCTATTTCATATATTTATAGTCTATCAAATTGGAAAATTCTATAGAATGTCATTAAGAAAAAGTTTTTTCAATCAAATGATGTTCTAATAGATTATTCCGTAAATTTTTTGATAAATCGCTTTAATCTGCATTTATATAAATACGAAACTCAATTTCTAATGTAACATCAAGTTGTTGCAATGATGACAACTCACGTATTTGTTCAGGACTAGTTTTCCAATAGTGAGGTGTCATACTAAAAATATTTTGAATAGTAGTCTGATCAGGAAGCTTAAGTGAATGATTTAGTATTTTCGTGTCTACTAGTTTAAAATACTGAGTTAAAACATTTTTGGGCGTAGAATTTATATTAACTTCTTTGTATAAAACTTGACGCAACTCTAACAAATGATTACTTAGCGGAACAGCTTGGATTATTATGCCATTTTTTGTAAGAACTTTTTTTGCCGACTCTTCATAAAAAGGTGAAAATAATGAAGTTAATACGTTTACGCTATTATCTAAAAATGGTAATTCGACAGCATTAGCTACTACAAAAGTTATATTATTATATTTTGTCGAAGCGGTTTTTGCAGCATGTTTTGAAATATCAATTCCATAGTAATTTCCAGCATGGCAATCTCTCAAACCATTTATATAATAACCTTCACCAGAACCAATCTCAGCTATTTGCAAAGGATTTGTAAAATGAGGAAGGTTACTAAGAAAAGTTGTATTTAATAAATCGCTAATTGGTTTATAAAATCCTTGTTCCAAAAAATTTCGCCTAGCATCAACCATATTCTTATTATCACCAGGATCAAACGAACTTTTCTTATTGCTATTCAATAGATTGATATATCCTTGTTTGGCAATATCAAAATTATGCCCATTTTCACAATTATATGATTTTTGGGACTTTTGTAAAGAAGTATTACAAACCGGACAAGATAATATACTAGGATTATTTGCTATTGACATGTTTTCAACTATATATTTTATAGGATGCAATATGGAAAAATTGGTTGCATCTGGTAAATTGGACTCATTATTTATGTGATTTATAAATTCATTATATCCTACATATTTAGTACTTACGCATTGATAAAATGATTATTTTATTAATTTATTGAAATACAAAGGTTTATATAGAATATACCACTAATTCAGGACTACCCACATCCTATGGTTTTAAAATAAATTTCATAATAATATCCCATCTAATCTTCCCAAAGGTGTATTATTTGCTTCTATAATTTTACTTTCAAGAATTGAGGCAAAAAAATGCGGAAACTGCAACGGTTTTTACCTTTTATAAGTTGGTTTCCTATGACTGTGGATACCATAAGAGCAGATTTAATTGCTGGTATCACAGTAGCTCTGGTGTTAATTCCACAATCAATGGCTTATGCAAAATTGGCTGGATTACCAGCTTATTATGGTTTATATGTTGCTTTCTTACCAGTTCTAGTAGCCGCATTATTTGGTTCTTCTAGCCAGTTAAGCACTGGGCCTGTTGCTATCGTTTCCTTATTAACTGCCACAGCTATAACCCAATTTGCTGAAATTAGCAGCCCTGAATTTATTGGTTTAGCAATCATACTAGCTTTCTTGGTAGGGGTATTTCAATTATTATTAGGAATTTTACGATTAGGAATACTTGTCAAATTTTTGTCTCATCCAGTAATTATTGGGTTTACTAACGCAGCAGCATTAATCATTGCTTTCTCTCAATTAAGTAAAATTTTAGGGATTGACATGCCACGTGGTGAATATTTTTTAATAGATATTTTGGATGTGATTATGCAAATTAGCAATACCCATATTCCAACTTTATTCTTTGGATTAATTGCTTTTATAATTATGTGGTTGTTAAAAAATAACTATCCAAAAATCCCCGGTATTTTAATCGCAATCACTATTACAATCACTGCAAGTTGG
Source organism: Thioploca sp. (assembly GCA_030627235.1). Taxonomy (GTDB): domain Bacteria; phylum Pseudomonadota; class Gammaproteobacteria; order Beggiatoales; family Beggiatoaceae; genus DRQV01. Next base: position 17,389 of record DAOUSL010000006.1, on the reverse strand, counting down.
TTAATTAATTTTCAAGCAATGGGAGGAGAAATTGTCGGAAAAATACCAGAAGGCTTACCCTCATTTGCCATCCCAAATTTTAATATGACGATCATTAATGAAATGATTATAAGTGCTATGGTTATTGCGTTGATTGGTTTTATGGAAGCAATTTCAATTGCCAAAGCGATGGCTATCCAAACTAAAGAACATATTGATCCCAATCAGGAATTAATTGGTCAAGGGCTTGCTAATATCATGGGTAGTTTAACCCAAGCTTATCCTGCTAGTGGTTCTTTTTCTCGTTCAGCAGTGAATTTAAATTCTGGTGCTAAAACTGGAATGTCTTCCGTTTATACTGCTATTATCATGATGATTACTTTGCTATTTTTAACTCCTTTGCTTTATCATTTGCCAAAAGCAGTTTTAGCAGCAGTGATTATGATGGCAGTATTTGGATTAATTAATCTTACAGCGATTAAACATATTTGGCAGGATTCCAAACTTGATGGTATTGTTGCAATAATAACTTTTATAGCAACCATTAGTTTTGCACCTAATTTAGAAAAAGGAATTCTACTCGGAGTTAGTCTAGCTATTATTTTATATTTTTATCGCACATATTTAAAAACCGTAATATAAATCACATTATGTTATAATACGTTCATTTTAGAATAATTAATTCTTAATAGGAATGCAAACTTTAGTTTGCAAGATAAATCTTGTATTCCTACATTTATTAAATCATAAGGAGTAGCTGGATGAAAATAGCAGTAACTAGTCAAAATTTTAAAACCATTACCGGTCATGCTGGTAGAGCGAGACGTTTTATCATCTATGAAGGTGAAATGAATCAAGAACCGCAAGAAGTTAAACGGTTAGATTTGCCAAAAGAATTAGCATTTCATGATTTCCATCCAACTGATACACAAACTAAACATCCGATAGATGAAGTAGATATTGTCATCACTGGCGGTTCTGGAGCTGGATTTATTAATCGTATGAATGCTAGAGATTTACAAGTATGTTTTGCCGAAGAAGGTTCAGCACCTTTAGAAGCGGCTCAAAATTTTCTAAATGGTAAATTACCCATCGTAAAAGTTTAACCAATCCTAATTTTACCAGTTATCTAACCAATTAATCATGATAAGAAAAATCCACATAGAAAACTATAAATCTATTTATAATCTAGATATTGAGGTTGGCCGAATTAATGTTTTTATTGGGGAAAATGGTTCTGGTAAAACCAATATTTTAGAAGCACTTGCATTTGTAGCGGCTGCTCAAACAGATAAATTAGACAATGAATTTTTAGCAAATCGTGGAATTAGAATTACCTCTCCAGAATTAACACGTTCTAGGTTTGATGATGAAAGTATTGATAAACCAATTATAATTAAATTAAATTTAGATGATGATAGAAAGTTAAATTTTGTTATAAATAATGATAATAAAGCTTATTCTAAATGGCTATCAGATAAACTGAATCCCTATAATTCAATTAAAAAGGTAGAAAAAATTATAGAAAAATTTCAACAATTAAAAAAAGAATGTCAATCCGAGGAGCATGAAAGGATTCTCCGTGATTTAAGTAAAGATGTAGAAAAGATTCAAACTGATACTGAACAATTAAAAAAAGAATATGAACAATTAAAAAAAGAATTACAATACGAAAAACTAAATAATTTTATAATATACTCACCAGAAAATACCGCACTTAGAAATTTCTATAAAGAAGGCCAAATAGAGCCATTAGGAGTAAACGGAGAAGGTTTATTAAAACTATTACAAGTTATTGCTCAAGATGAAGACAAAATAAATATAATAATAGAAACTTTAGAACTATTTAATTGGTTTGATTCACTGGAAATTCCCAAACAATCATTAGAAGAAAAAGTTATTATCCAAGATCGGTTTTTAAAAACTGTATTTGACCAAAGAAGTACCAACGAAGGTTTTTTGTTTATCCTATTTTATGCGGCTTTAATGGTATCTGATGATACTCCTGCTGTTTTTGCAGTCGATAATATTGATGCTTCTTTAAATCCTAAATTATGTACCGAACTTATCGAGAATATTGCAGATTTGGCTAATAAATTTGATAAGCAAGTATTTTTAACCTCACATAATCCGGCTATTTTAGATGGTATAGATTTAAATGATGATGAGCAACGATTATTTGTCGTGTCCAGAAATAAAAAAGGTCATACCAGAGTTAAGCGTATAACTGCTGACAGTGAACCAAAATATTATGAAAATGAATCTACTAAATTATCAGAAGCTATGTTACGTGGCTACATTGGTGGTTTACCAAAGAATTTTTAGAATATGAAATTTGCCATAGCTAGTGAAGGTGTTACCGATCAAATTACTATTGAAAATATTTTATGTGGATTTTTTGAAGATGAAGATTTAGACGAAGATATTATTTATTTACAACCACCTTTTGATAAAACTAAACAAAAACAAGCTAGTGATGGTGGTGGTGGATATACTAATTTATTCAAATACTTAAAAATGACAAGGTTTCATGAAGATGTATTAAATCATGAATATATAATTATTCAAATTGATACCGACGTGTCACCACGAAATGACTTTAATGTCAAACATGAAGATGAAAATGGTAATCTTTTAAGTACAAATGATTTAGTACATAATGTAATTGATAAATTAACCGCTGAAATAGAACTAGGAAAAAAAGACTTTTACAAAGAGAATTCACATAAAATTATTTTTTGTATTTGTGTACATTCTTTAGAGTGTTGGTTATTAGCTTATCATTGCGAGATAATTGAAGTTGAATTTTGTCTTGATAAGTTAAGTGAATGCTTAAGAAAAAAAGTACAAAAAAAATATAAAATTTATAATAAATTAAGCCAACCATTCCTCAAAAAAAATAACTTACTAACAACTGCTAATAAAGATAAAAGCCTAAATATTTTCCTAAAGTTTGTAGCAGAACATGTTTCATAAAATATAATCTTAGAGAAGATATACTATTAGGAATAGCACCATAATTTATGATCTCAGTTTTAAAAATTAATCTACAGATGTTTTATGTCAATTATATTTATAAATAGTATAGAATGACATTATCCCATAGAGACTTTACTATAGCATTTCCCAATTGAATAAATTATATTGAAATTAATTAAGAATTGCTATCAAAGTCTCTGTTTCATACCTTTGAATTCCTACGTTGGTGCGTAGAAACCATAAAACAAGTTGGATAATTAATGTGAGTATGACACTAACTTTTTACAAATAAATGTTATCAACAATGCCATTGGAAATGAGAAAATAATTTCTTATAATATTATGAAAAAAAAATTCTTAAAATTATTTCTATTAGTTGCTATTTCGCTACTTATTTCACTTTGGGTAGGAATAAAGTTCTTTGAAGAAGATGACGATGCTATTCATATAGCATTTGTGGGACCACTATCAGGCGATGATCAAAGAATAGGACAGTCAATGGTTCAAGCTATTCAATTATATCTTGATAACATAAATCAACTGAGAAGTGATCAAAAAATCATACTTGATATCATTGATGATAAAAATGATCCGAATGAAGCTACCAAAAAAGCGATTGAAATTGTAAAAAGTAATGCTATTGCCGTAATTGGACATCATATGAGTGATTGTTCTATAGCCGGTGGAAAAATTTATAAAAATAAAATCCCTGCCATAAGTCCTGCATCTTCCTTAAATGAACTGACTCAAAATAATGAATGGTATTTCAGAATGATGTTTGATAATAATTTGCAAGGCAGTTTTCTAGCTGGTTACGCAAAAAAATATCTTATACAACCTAATTCTAATATTAGTATTATTTATACAAATGATGTTTATGGAGCTGATCTTGCTCGTGTTTTTGAGAAGACAACCAATAAAAATGATGCTAAAGATGGTTGCACAAAATATGGTTGTAAGTGGATGTTATCACTTAAAACTAGTAAGTTGAAACAGCATGCACGAATAAGGCAAATCGTGAATGAATTGAATACTAATCAAGATGATGCTGGTCTTATTTTTCTAGCAACTCAAGCTCCTAAAGGTGTGGAACTCGTCAAGTCAATTAGAGATGCTGGAATCAAAAACCGATTAGTAGCCCCAGATTCTTACGCAAGCAAAATTTTTTACACTGGTTTTAAGGATGAACCAAAAGAACAAAAGCAACCGGGTTTTTATACCGATGGCATCTATGTTTCAACTCCATTTTTATTTGATACAGCTAATAAATATGCTCATGATTTCAATTCAAACTATAAGAAAAAATTCCAAGAAGAATTACCATTTCAAGCATTTTATGCTGTGGATGCTGCTATCATGCTGGTTGAAGCAATAAGGCAAGCTAATATTCAAGAACAAGAGCTGTCTAAGAATAGGGGAAAAATCCAAAATATTTTGGCTAATAAATTTAATACTCCAAAACAGGCTGTTGAAGGAACCACCGGGTTGAATTATTTTAACGAAAGAAATGCTTCAAAACCAATTTCTATGGGACTTTACAGAGGTGAATATCTGCTTGCAGCTTACGATCAGCTACAAGAAATGCCTCATGATGAAAAAACTTTTGATAAACGTGGGCAAGTTTCAATTGGCAATAAATCTTTTCATAAAAATGATGTGGTTTATACAGGTGTACAATTTAGTGAAATTAGCGATTTTGATCCCAATGCAATAACTTATAAACTTAAATTTTATCTGTGGTTTATAGCTAAAAATAAAGAACTTGAGCTTGGAAATATTGAATTTATTAATGCTGTAAAACCAATTGTACTAGGTACACCTGTTATAAATGAAACTGCTGATAGTAAATATTTACGTTATGAAATTGAAGGTTATTTTAAAGGAAATATTCGTTCTTCTGTACTTTTTACTAATCAACATACGTTAGGAATTAGTTTTCGTCACAGTAATTTAAACCGAACTAATATCATTTATGTGACTGACAATTGGGGTATGGATTTAACAAATAATTTAAAAGAATCTAGAAATAATACTAATCTTTTTAAAGATAAAGCTTGGGCAATTGATGACTTTATATTTTTTCAAAGTATTTTTAAAGAAAAAACTTTAGGTGATCCTAAATATCTTAAATCAAAGAATAGTAACGAATACGAGTATTCTCAATTCAATGCTAATATTTTAATTAGTAACAATGCTTATTTTTATCATGAGATAATTCCTTCTCAATTTATAGTTGAATTTTTTATATTTGCCATTGTTATGACAATATTGCTTATATTATTTAGTTATAAGAAAAATATCAGCACTAAAAAATTAAAATATCTATGGTTTATTCAGATTATTCTCACTGTTTTTTTGCTTATCTCAATTGAAATTATTGGAGGTAAAATTATAGCTGGAGAATGGTTTTTGATAAAAATTGACATAAATAAAATCCAAATAATCTTAACAATATTTGAGATACTATGGTGGATAATACCAGCTATATTTTTTAGTATAGCAGCAGAACGGTTTGTATGGATGCCTTTAGAAGAAAAAACTGGGCGTTCTATTCCAAACATTATGCGTTTGTTAATTTCTACTCTTATTTATATATTAGCGTTGTTTGGTATAATTGCTTTTGTGTTTAACCGGCCAATTATTAGTTTATTAGCAACTGGCGGCTTACTAGCTGGTATTATTGGTTTAGCTATCCAAATGAACTTGACAAATATTTTTTCTGGTATTGCACTTAGTCTTGAACGTTCTTTCCGAGTAGGTGATTGGGTTAAAATAGGCAAGTTTGATGAAGGCGTAATTGTTGATATGAATTGGCGAGTTACTCAAATTCGAACTCGTAGGAAATATATTTTAAGTATTCCCAATCGTGTAGTGTCGAGTTCTGATATTCACAATTTTAGTTATCCTGATAATAAATATTGGTTGCTGTGTAGTATCCATATTGATCCTCGGCATGATCCTAGAAAAATTGAAGATATTTTAATTAATGCAATACTTTCAGTCAATAAAGGTATTGTGAAAGATGTTATGCCATTTGTTCGGCTTGAAAGCATTCAAGAGAGAAGTAGTAACAGATTGATCTCAAATTATGTGATATATTTTAAAACTGAAAATTATAAATATAAAACTAAGGTTTTAAAAGATGTCTGGGAGCGTATTTGGGTTCATTTAAATCAAGCTGGTATTATTAAACCAATCGATGAGATTAAATCGTTCAAAGGAACATCTGCATTAACGTCATCCAAACTAGAAGAAGTTTTAACTACAGGTAAATTAAAGAATATGATTGGTGGTTAATAATCATTATCAAGCGTTGTGGCTAATTTCATTGAGGATATACTGATGAACGAAGCACATCACTATAATTAATTTATACCATTTAAGAACGAGAAAAACGCTCCACATCCGATAGATGAAGTAGATATTGTCATCACTGGCGGTTCTGGAGCTGGATTTATTAATCGTATGAATGCTAGAGACTTACAAGTATGTTTTGCCGAAGAAGGCTCTACACCTTTAGAAGCCGCTCAAGATTTTCTAAATGGTAAATTACCCATCGTAAAAGTTTAACCAATCCTAATTTTACCAGTTATCTAACCAATTAATCATGATAAGAAAAATCCACATAGAAAACTATAAATCTATTTATAATTTAGATATTGAAGTTGGCCGGATTAATGTTTTTATTGGGGAAAATGGTTCTGGTAAAACCAATATTTTAGAAGCACTTGCATTTGTAGCGGCTGCTCAAACAGATAAATTAGATAATGAATTTTTAGCCAATCGTGGAATTAGAATTACCTCTCCAGAATTAACACGTTCTAGGTTTGATGATGAAAGTATTGATAAACCAATTAAAATTGAATTATATTTGGATAATAATCGTAAATTAAATTATGTTTTAGATCATGACAATAAATCTTATTCTAAATGGAAAAAAACAATTTCCAATTTAGCTTTATCTTCAAAATTGGATGAGATTGTGAAAGAGCTATTAAAAAGGAATGGTAGAAAGCTTAGTAAAACTGCTCGTGAAAGTTTATTAGATAAACTTGAAAAATATAAAGAAGAATTACAATACGAAAAACTAAATAATTTTATAATATACTCACCAGAAAATACCGCACTAAGAAATTTCTATAAAGAAGGACAAATAGAACCATTAGGAGTAAATGGAGAAGGTTTATTAAAACTGGTTAAAAATTGTGGTTGGTATAAGTTCATTGGTCACTCATTACCTCATTGATAATTCAGATACTATATCTCCATTATGTTACATAAGAAAAGCTTCTAAATGTAAAAATAACATAGTTCTGTCCATTCCTTCACCATTAAAAAACTGTTCAAGAGTGATTTTTATTTCATCAGCACTAATAAGGCCATCAGAATCTAAGTCATTTGGTAATTTAGCAATAGTAATTATAGATTGTGCCTCAGCACCGTTTTCATCACGACATATTAGTTGATATTCTGTGCCAAAATCTATGTCAGTTTTTGGTTCAACTACAATATAATCATCAGTTTTTTTGACGATATCTATACCAATTCCTTCTTGCAATATTTTAAAAGACCAATCACACTCATTGCCTAAATTATCAATGCGTATTTTTGCAGGTTCCCCTTTGTAAACTGTAGAAAATTCAGGTATAAGCTTTAATTGATTATTATCGACTGGTAATGAACACTCACCAGATATTTTTTCTTCTACGGAAATTTCTATGTCTTTGCATTGTCTTCCATTACCACAACAAATAGTAACAATATCCTCTCCAGATTCTGGACTAGCTGTGTATTCAAAAGTATATGAATCAATTCTATTTATATTGCCTTGAGTTATTGATGATATAGTGTAAGGCTCATTCCCAGATATTATATTAATAAATTGTGATTCATTAGGTTGTAGAGTAATTTTTTGTGGTGTAATCAAACATCTTGGTGTAATTGTTACTATAGTTTTTTCAGAATAACCAGTATTCTTGACAGTAGCTGTAACATTATCAAAACCAGAAATAATTGGAGCTATATATCTACCACTATTTTTATTAATATCACCAGTACCTGCAACCCAAGTAATCTCATCACAATTAGAACCTACCATACTAAAGTTTTGGCTCTTACCAACCGATATTATAGGATTTTGAGGATTAATCCGGCAGTTTGAATCTACCGTAATAGTAGCCATAGCACTACAATTTGGGTCAATTATATCTGTTCCGGTAATCCTATAAGTACCAACAGCATTTGCTGTAAATATAATTTTCTGGCCTGTTTGTCCATATAACTCACCACCATCATGTGTTACCCAAGAAACAGTCTTGTTATTACCATTTAACTCAAGAGTTACATTTCCACCAGTAGACATTGCATATGTTTCTGGAGTAATATTACATGATACATCAGAATTTGCTACCACATCTATTTCTGTTGTATCACTATGACCATAAGCATCTACAACGGTTACAGCATCTTTACATCCATCCTGACATGATGGTGCTTTGTATGTGATAGAATTCCCTTGTATACTGGTAGTTGTAGAATTTCCTGTTTCATAAAAAACACCTATATTGGTTTTCCAAGTATATTCACCAGTACCACCTTTAACCTCAAAAATCTCTTGAGTATTAGCTGTGATGGAAATACTATCATTGCTAGTAGGCTTAATTATTGTTAATGTTGTTGGTGAGAACTCATATAAAGGAGCAGCCACAATTAAATTTGGTATAAGTATAAATAGCCAAGCTTTATTCATTATTTTACAATCTACTTATTCAGATAAATTAGACAGATACAAAAATTATATCTGCCTAACTCAAGTTACTAGGCTATTGCCTGAAGTTTTCTAAATGAAGGAACAATTCTGTTCGATCCATTTTATAGTTTACTTCTATATGCTCTTCAAAATAATAGCCAATTGCTTTTTGAACCTCTTCAGAATTAATCGAACCATCATCATCTGAGTCAAAAGTTAATTTAGCCACAGTAATTATGGCACTGGCTTCCTTACCAGCTTGGTCTCGACAAGTAACTGTATATTCTGTACCTGCTGGCCTATCCTTAATTTGCGGTCTAACAATTACATGATAATCTCTTTCATTTTCAGGAAGTATTTGAATATCATCTGATTCCCAATTACAGCCACCAGCACCACCAGACATATCAAAACGTACTTTGGTTATATCTGATTCTCCTTTATAAATCGTATAACTTTTTGGGGAAATTCTTAATGATAAAGTAACTGGAATTGTAACTTTTTCTGATTTTAATCCAGTCGCATCATCTATTACTGATAGATAATATTTACCAGTTGTACCTTTTGTAACTATATTGGCAGTTTTACCATTTGGTGATATTTCACTACCTGTATAGTTCCATGTAAAAGGCCCTCTACCTCCAATTACTAAAAAATTAAGATTCTCACCTAATGCTACTGCATGAACAATGCTAGGGTTAATAATTGGTGAAATATCACTTCTTACTTCAATAGAATGCGAAATCAAATTTTCAGAATCATGATCATATATTGTAATACTATCTATAGTTTCATGATCTGGTGCTATATATATGCCTTTTCCACTACCTTTAGTAAATCGAATATTACTACTATCACTAAAGTAGTCAGGTTTACCACCAATTATATCAAAAGAATGCCTACTATTAATCTGCACTTCTTTTGGTAAATTAGCATACATTTGGCTTATATTAGCATTTATTTCTTTACATTGTAATCCACCATCACAGCAAACAGTAATTGTATCTTCACCCGTTCTTTGGGCTGCTTTATATTTAAATTTACCTAAATTAGATAATTCTTTAATATTATCACCATAATTAGATGTAGCACTGTAGGGACCATCACCAGAAGCTATTTCAATAAATTTGGAGGCGTTAGGCTGTAAAAAAATATTCTTAGTAGTAACCAAACATTCTGCTTTCACCTTTATGTCAGCAATATCAGAATAACCAGCATTATTAACTTGTGCTGTTACAGTATAGTTACCGTTGATTGATGGAGCTGTATACATTCCATCTTGATCTATATAACCACCATCAGTATACCAAGAAATATCATTACAATTAGTACCTACCATAGAAAATTGTTGTATTGAATCAGCAGAAATTGTAGCTTGTTCAGGGGTTATATGGCAATTTGAATCTACCGTAATAGTAGCCATAGCACTACAAGTTTTATCCATTATATTCGTACCAGTAATTCTATAAGTACCAACAGCTTTTGCCGTAAATATAGTTTGCTTACCTTTTTGTGCATACAATTCACCACCATCATGTGCTACCCAAGAAACGGTATCATTATTACCATTCAACTCAAGAGTTACATTTCCACCAGTAGATATTTCATATGTTTCTGGAGTTATACTACATGGTATTTCTGTATTTGCTACTACATCAATTTTTATCGTATCACTATGACCATATTCATCTGTAACAGTTACAACATCTTTGCATCCATCAGGACATGGTGGTGCTTTGTATATAATGGAATTTCCTTTTATACTAGTAGTCGTGGAATTTCCTGTTTCATAAAAAACACCTATACTGGTTTTCCATATGTACTTACTTTCACCACCACTAGCCTCAAAAACTTCTTGATCATTAGCTGGAATAGAAATACTATCCTTACTAGTAGGGCTAGTTATTGCTAGAGTTGTTGAATCACCAAATTCATATGTGGGATCAGCTAATACTAAATTTGGGATTAACAATAATGCCATTAGCCAAAATTTATTCATTATTCACCCTCCTTTTGGATTTCAACATTAAAAGGGCCATCAATAACTGTAGTTAAGTCGTTAAGGTCGAACTGACCCGGTTTAGTCAAAACGGCATATACCGAATAATTTCCCGCATATTCATCAAGAGGTTTTCTAGGAAATAAATCAATTTTAGTTAAATTACCCAAAGTAATATTATCCCTAAATTTTGCTGGAAGTGCTGGTGGTTTCCATAGAACTAGTTCAGAATTAGCATTGAATGTAATAAAATCTTCATTTGCAGTAAAATTTTCGTCAAAAATTTTAAAAATATCACCAGTACCAGTTATACCAACATAAACATCATAATTACCATCACCTATAAAACCTAAAGACATTCCAAGTTCCTCTCCTGCTTTAACAACAGTAGTATTTGAAGTAACTACTATATTTCCAACAGCATACGCCATCCCTGAAGATAGAAATAAACTACCTACAATCCCAATAGTTAATAGTCGTTTTGAGATTGTGCTATGTGTAAACTTTGTTTTCATAAAATTATTTTTCCTACAATAAATATCTTAATCTTGAAATAAGATTGTAAAATGTTGTATACTCCGTAAAATATTAATTATTGTTTAACTACAATATTTTACAAAACAAATCCAAATCAATCAAGTAACCCGCAGTTACTAAATTCCTAACCCAGAGTACCTATTTATGGGATTACCTAATAAACTCAAATTGATACGTTCATCTAAAAATTGGACACAAGAAGAAATAGCAGAAAAACTAAAAATTTCTACTCATGCCTACGCCAAAATAGAACGTGGAGAAACAGATATTCACCTTTCTAGGCTTAAACAACTCGCTAAGGTTATGGAAATAGGATTATCACAATTACTTGATTCAGACGAAAAAAATGTTTTTAACTTATGTAATAATTGGCAAGTTAATTCATCTTCAAATGAACAACATGAATTAGAAAAAGCCAATTTAATCATTAAGGAACGAGAAAATGAAATTGAATATTTAAAGCAGCAGGTTGTTGATTTAAGAGAAATGAATAATATTTTGAAAAGTAAAACATGAACAAATGTAATTAATTTTACAACGAATTAAACCTATCTAAAAAATATTGCTACTTTCATAGTGGCCTTAATTATAACAATCCATTCTGTTACCTATCTAATAAAAATAAATTCTCTTCTATATTTTTATCACGCAATAAAATCTAAAAGATATTATGTAACAGTGTTATAATTGTTTATCTTTTTGTTCTACAAATATTTTACTATTTACTCCATACCCTTCTAATCATTAAGGTTAGAAATCATTTAATCTTTCAGGAGAGCTTATCTAAGCTAATGAAAAATAAATCAGTTGTTTTAATTCAAACTTTATTGTTTGGTACTTATAGTGTATTTTTTTATTTCCTGCTATACCATTTTAATGATCAAATTTTAGATGCCTCCAAACAAGGTGGTTGGTATTTCATAGTACCAATTGTTATTGCATTCTCATTTTCAATTGTTCATGGTGCATTTACTGGTTATTTTTGGGAATTATTAGGTATTAAAGCAAAGGCTATAAAAAAGGAAAATAAATGATTAATATATTAAAATCTAGTAAATTAATATTGGTGCTGTGTTTACAAATTATAGTTTGGTCAGCATCAATACAAGCAGAAGTAAATAATGAACATACTGGCCCATTTACCTTTGAAGCCATTGGTATAGATATAAATGATGTTGAAACTACTGATCAAATTAACATTATAGTATCTGGTACCACTGGCGAGCTTAATTGGCAAGCTAAAAATGGTGAAATTATAGTCGTCGCTAATATCAATGCTAATAGCAAGGAAATAATTTACACTGCTTCTGGTAAACCTGATCTAGAAATTATTACCGTAACAGATGCTACTGGTAAAACAGATACTATGAAATTTGAAGTTGGAGGTTTTTTAGCTCTAACTTTAAATAATATCATTTTCCTATTCGTAGTTGGTTTCGTAGGTGGACTAGTCAGTGGATTTATTGGCTCTGGTGGAGCATTTGTATTGACCCCAGCGATGATGAGTATGGGTGTTCCAGCGATCATGGCAGTTGCCAGTAACATGTGTCACAAATTTCCTAAAGCATTAGTTGGTTCGATAAAACGAGCTAAGTATGGACAAGTTGATGTAAAACTTGGAATAATTTTAGGTCTATCAGCCGAAGCAGGAGTGCTATATGGCGCATCAGTTCAAACTCAAATTAAAGAAACTTTTGGTGATGTAGGTTCTAATCTATATGTATCTTTTGTATTTGTAGTAGTTTTGGCAGTAGTTGGTGGGTATGTTATCCGTGATGCTTGGAAAATCTATAAACAACCCGATGGCGCTGACGAACATCAAGTTACTAAATTAGCCAAATGGGTACAAAGTGTTAATATCCCAGGCACTATGATGTATTTCCCAAGTATTGGTACTAAAATATCTGTATTATTTACCATTCCTATTGGTTTTGCAACTGGCGTATTAGCAGCAACTATTGCAGTTGGTGGCTTCATTGGTGTACCAGCATTGATGTATGTATTGGGTGTACCAGCATTAATGGCATCCGCTACCGAATTAGTCATTGCCTTTGTGATGGGTATGGGTGGTACGATTAAATATGCTATAAGTGGTTATGTAGATGTTCGTTTAGCCATGATAATTCTAGCTGGTTCACTATTTGGAGTACAATTAGGAGCTATTGGTACTACCTACGTTAAAGACTTCATGGTTAAAGTAGTTATGGGCGTAATCATGATGTTAGTATTGGTAAGTCGTGGTCTTAAAGTACCAGTATATTTAGCTGAAATTGGCGAAATAGATCCTCTAGCTCCAGGTACAATTTATTTCCTTGATCTTACTAGTTATATTATGTTGATAGCAGCCTTAGCTGTTGGAGCTTTTATTATTTTATACGCTCTAGTTTCTGGTTATCGTAAACATAATAGAACGTTAGTAGCTGAAGCGGCAAATGTAGAAACAAGCAAATCAACCGACATATTCCCAACTGAAGTAACCCAATTATCACCAATAGGCCGATTTGAGCGAATCTTATTTGCTAATGATAACTCAGAGTTTGGAGTTGGAGCAAAACGTGAAGCTATCAGATTGGTACAAAGGATTGGTGGAAATTTAGCTATAATGTCAGTGGTAGTAAATCATTCTGCTAATGAATTTATGACGCAACATTCTTTTGAGAAAGAAACTAAAGTTGCTATGGATGATTTAGAAGTAGTTAAATCTCAAGCGATAGATGCTGGAATAGACTGTACAACTTCGATCTATCAAGGTGAAAATATTACTAATGAAATTATTTCTGCTAGTGAAGAAAAACATTCTGATCTTATAGTAATTGGCCGTCGTGGTAAAAAAGGTTTACTCCAATCAATAATGGGCGACCGAACTAACGAAATATTATATCGTTCCAGTTGTAGTGTGCTGGTTGTGCCTAAAGCAGCGGAAATCAAAGGTAATAAAATACTATTAGCTATAGCAGACAGTTCACGTTATAGTGATATGGCTGCAGTTGCTGCTGGTAAATTAGCTGTCCATCTTAATGCTCCAATTCTTGTATTAACAGTAACTTCTGCTGTATTAAAAGAAAATTCTGAAGCTATGGTAGCTCGAATTTGTAACTCTTTAAAAGGTGATGGAATAACTATTGAAGGTAAAATAATAGTTAATGATAAACCAGCTACGACTATTGTAGAAACTGCAAAAGTTACCAATACTGATTTAATTATTGTTGGTAGTCAAGGTTGTTCTGAACTACAAAAGACTCTACTTGGTACTAGCGTAGCGAAAAGAGTTATTGGTAAGACTGAATGTGCAGTATTAGTAGTTAAAACTTAGTGGGATTGGTATGATTTTATCATTCTAGTAATATGGCAACCATAAAGGATTTACTCTACATAATATTTTGTAGGGTAATCCCTTGTGGTTACCTTAGAATTTACTAAAATTTATTTAGCAACTTCTTCTTCACAACTATTGCCACCAAGTTTGGTGATTGAATCATTCATAACTGCCATACGTTCTGCTTGAACACCAGTAGCTATAACTTTAGCTTCTGCTTTTTTACCAGAATATACATTAGGCATGATTTCACTTTCACGAGTTCCTTTAAATTCATTCCATGTTTTATCTAAAGTAGATACTACAACTGCACCAGCACCATCTTTGCTTTCATCAGCAAGAGTTTTGATAGCTGTTTCTAAACTAGTAGTTGCGATATTAACTTTTTCTCTCAAAGCATTTAATACTTCTTCGCCGCCACCATCTTCTGCTTTTTTGTCAGATAAACCAACCATAGCAACTAAATTTGTTCTAGCGTCATTTAATGATGTTTTTGCATCACAAATGGTTGATGCTTGAGCAAACTGCATGGCAAATGCTGCGACTATTCCTGTAATAAAAAGTTTTTTCATATGTTATTCCTTATGGAAAATTAGATTTATGGTAAAAATCATTGTACCATTTAAAAATACTATTTATCAAAAAAACTTCAAATTTATTATTTTATAATACAATAAATTATCCTTTTAATGCAGCTATTCGCATCCGTAAAGCGTTTAATTTAATAAAACCTTCAGCATCTTTTTGATTATAACTACCAGCATCATCTTCAAAAGTAGCAATACTAGTATCAAATAAACTTTTTTCAGAACTACGACCAGTTACAATCACATTACCTTTATATAATTTTAACCGTACTTTACCATTGACATTGACTTGTGAAGCATCGATCATTCCTTGTAACATTTCTCGTTCTGGACTCCACCAATAGCCATTGTAAACTAGACTAGCATAACGTGGCATTAATTCATCTTTAAGATGAGCAACTTCACGATCTAAGGTTAAAGATTCTATAGCCCTATGAGCTTTTAGCATGACAGTGCCACCAGGAGTTTCATAACAACCACGAGCTTTCATTCCAACATATCGATTTTCTACTAAATCTAAACGACCAATTCCATTTGCACCAGCAACTGTATTTAAATAAGTTAAGACTTCAGCTGGTGTCATTGTCTTTCCATCGATTGCAACAATATCACCTTGTATAAAATCTAATTCTAAAACTGTTGGTTGTTCTGGAGCTGCTTCTGGAGATACTGACCAACGCCACATATCTTCTTCTGGCTCATTCCAAGGTTCTTCTAAGATATCACCCTCATAGGAAATATGCAGCAAATTAGCATCCATTGAATATGGAGATTTTTTACCTAGTTTCATTTCAATAGGAATTCCATGTTGTTCGGCATAATCTAGTAATTTTTGTCGGGAATTTAAATCCCATTCTCGCCAAGGAGCAATTACTTTTATATCTGGTTTTAAGGCATAAGCTCCTAATTCAAACCGAACTTGATCATTACCTTTGCCAGTAGCACCATGTGAAATAGCTTCAGCACCAGTTTTATTAGCAATTTTAATTAAATATTTTGCAATTAAAGGTCGAGCGATAGAAGTACCAAGTAAATATTCACCTTCATACACAGCATTAGCTCGAAACATTGGGAAAACATAATCACGTACAAATTCTTCTTGTAAATTTTCAATATAAATTTCTTTAATTCCAGCTGCTTTAGCTTTATTACGTGCTGGTTCAAGCTCTTCTCCTTGGCCAATATCAGCTGTAAATGTTACGATTTCACATTGATATTTATCTTGAAGCCATTTAAGTATGATAGAGGTATCCAAACCACCAGAATAAGCGAGTACAACTTTTTTTATATCAGTCATATATATTAGAATCCTAATTAGTAATTTTTACAAATATGGTTATCTTGATTGGGTAATAGTTTACATTAATATATAGCATTAGCAATATAAATAATTATAAATTTAAGAATAACTTACTAGCCAGTTGACTACCCAAAGATCGACTATCCATTTTATATCATAAATTAAACAAATTATCAAAATTTGAGGTTGAATAATTATTAAACATAATTAACCATGAGTAAAACCCATGGAATTTTTATCGATCTATATGATGTTTCCACTAGTGCCAAGGCTCTGCCACTAATTTTGTGATTAAATGGCAGAGCCATTTGGAATGAATGCCAAGGTAGAACCTTGGCACTAGTAATTAATTATTGTACAAATATTTAAGGCAGATAAATCATTATAATTATGGTGAGAGATGGTGTATGACGTTTTATTTATAAATCCAATATTTGAACAGGTAATACACTCTCTTGTTTCATATAGTTTCTACAACTTGAATAACGCCAGTCTTCTGGTTTATCAATATAACCACGTTGTACTGGATTATTATGAATATATTCTAATTTATTAAATAAAATTTTATCATCATACAGCAGTTTAGGATGATAACCTTCTTGCCAAAATTGAAAATCTTGGTCAGTTTTATGTGTTGATTTATTAAAACGTAATTGTTTCAGTATCCATTGTTTGTTATGTTGTTTATACCAATCTATAGATTTCCGTGCTGTAAATGATTTGAATTTGCGTATTTCATTCAATAAATCTGATGATGATGCAATAAAATGAATATGATTCTCCATTATTACATAAGCGTGTAATATTATACGATCTATGGAGTTTCGCAGAAATTTCATGATGTTCACGGAACGTCCTTATTCCGTGAACTAATCAATTTTTCAGCGAAACGGTTATAATTGCCCTGACACGTCCGGTCTCATAGGGCGACTCCGCACAAAGC
>DAOUSL010000025.1 GCA_030627235.1 Thioploca sp. | reverse complement strand
GTAATGAGTTTACGAATTACATCTTTCAAGTTGCATTAACACGATTGATGCAATTCACTTCGTTCATTGCATCCTACATTTATATATAGCATTTTTCGATTGAAATAAACTACAGCAATATAAGTAACTGATATTTATTTTGAATTTAATTAATAATTAAGCATTCATAATTAAGAATTGCTATACCCTTGTTTAGGAAAGATATCTATTATACTTCTAATGATTTTATCATATTAAATAATTCCTTGAGTATTTTAGTAATATCAGCTATATCAAAAGTTTGAGTACATTTTAATAATTGCTCTCCACGTTCAATAAATACTGGTATTTTATAAATTTTACCTAATTCAATTATTTTTTCAGAAAATTCAGTAACAGTTTCCATTTCCATAGCAACATTAGTTTCTTGCCAAAGAGGAATCGCTTCTTGTTGTAATCTGTTTTGTAGTTCTGCAAGATTAGTAATCTCTTCAGGATTTGGTAAATTAGATATCTTCTTATGTTTTAAATAATGTGCTAATTCAGCTAATAATTTAGAAAAATCAATTGGTTTAGACAAAAACCCATCAAAACCATAATTTCCAATTTTATCTTGTTCTTCTGAAGTTACAGAAGCGGTTAAAGCAATAATTGGAATGTTTGAAGTATTAGTATTGGCTTTTAAGTATTTAGTAGTTTCATAGCCATCAATTCCTGGCATTTTCAAATCCATTAAAATTAAGTTTGGATGATATTTTTCAGCAAAAAATAATGCTTTTTGGCCATTTTCTGCACTGATAACTTCTAAATTAACTGGTGATAAATATTCTTTGACCAAACTTCGATTAGATTCGATATCATCCACTACTAATATTAATGATTTATCAAAAATAATATTATTGAAACTAAAATCAGTATCCATTACTAAATCTGTTTTAGGAGTAGCAATATTGACCTTTTTTAAAATAACAGCAAATTTACTACCTTTTTCTAGTTCACTAGTCACAGAAATTTTACCATTCATCATTTCTACTAGATGTTTAGAAATAGATAATCCTAAACCAGTTCCTTCATATTGCCGATTACTTTGTCCATTTTGTTGACGAAAAGATTCAAAAATAATTTCTTGTTGATCTGTTGGAATACCAATTCCAGTATCTTCCACTGTAATCAATAGGTCAATATTATTTGCTGTTACAGAAATCTTTTTCGCATGTAGCTTAATATATCCCATTTCAGTAAACTTAATAGCATTACTAATTAAATTAACCAAAACTTGTCTTAATCTCACACCATCTAATGTCAATACTGATGGAATTGTTGCATCTATATCCAAGATGAATTCTAAATTATTTTCGGCAATTTTCAGAGCAAAAAATTGTTGTAATTCTTTGAATATATAAATTAAACTAGTAGTTTCATATTGAATCTCTAATCTTCCAGCTTCAATCCTAGATAAATCAAGTATGTCATCAATTATACTTAAAAGACTTTTTCCAGCAGTTTGAATGGAATTAATATAGCTTTTCTGTTTACTATCGGTAATTTGGGTGACTAAAATATCACTAAATCCAAGTACTGCATTCATAGGAGTCCGAATTTCATGACTCATATTAGCTAAAAATTCGCTTTTGGATCGATTAGCAATATCAGCCTGTTCTTTAGCTTGTTGCAATGCTAATTCTGTTTGTTTACGTTCAGTAATATCTAAAAAATATTCTATCATTTGTACAACATTGCCAGACTGGTCAAATATTGGAAAACCATGTATTTCTGCATTGATAACATTACCATTTTTATCATAATGAGTATGTTCAGTAATAAAAGGTTTTTTAGTTTTTTTAATAATTTCAATGGGGCAGTCTATAACACAAGGGTTACTTTGTTTGTGCATAAGTTTATAACAAGTAGTTTGAGGATTCAAACCTATTTGTTGAGTAGCTAAATTGGCGATTTTTATTTGATAATTATTTATATCTACTACAAAAAAAGGATGATCAAGCGAATCTATAATATGTTGTAGGAATTCACCTTGTTGTTGAATTTTTTCTTTTGCTAGTTTGGTTTTAGCTTTTTCAGTGATTATTAAATCGTAATTAGCTTTCGTTAATTTTTTTTCTACTTTAGCAATAAATAAGTAAAAAAATCCTAATAATCCACCACCTATAAAAATAGAGAATATTATTAAAATAAGTAATAAAACTTGTAAAGCAATTGTTTGTTCAGAAATATCGCTTAAAACTATAGCTTCACATAATTCACGTTTACCAACATCAAATATTGGCAAAATACCAGCTAAATAATGTTTATTCCCAATTGCTAATTTAGTTAAAACAGTGATATGTTTATGTTTAGGATTAGATACGATATTTTCTATAAAATCATAAACTGTCGATGGTACTAATGGCATAGTTTTATCAATCACAACCATCTTAGATAACTGATTCCAATCTCCACTATGGTTCATCATTCTTAAACCTTCTTCCCAATCTAAACGATTTAAAAAGGACTTTTTAACAGTAAAAAATAATTCAACGTTTAATACTTGTTTAAGTGCTATCGTAATATCTTCAATCTCTTTGCCAAGTTCAATATAACCAACCAATTTACCATTTATTCGCCATGGATATACAAATCGTAACGTAAATGTACCAAATTTACCCAATTCAATACCATGAACAGAAGTATCTCGGCGTATAGTTTCAGCTAAAGTAAATCTTGATATGACATCTCCGTAACGTGGAGAATTATGTACTCGTAAAAAAGAAACTTTATTTAAATCAATAAAATAAAAGTGAGTTACTTGGTATTTAGTACGAATTACATTAAAAAATGGTAGAGCATGTTGTAATAATTTATCTCTATCTTTGTTTTGGTATGCAGTTTGGAGGTTTTTATCTAATTGTAATAGAGTAATTTGACTTTCTAATATTTTGGCATCTTCATCAAGTTTTAAGTTAAATAACTGTTCAACATTTTTAAGATTTATTGTGGTTTTTTCATTAAGATGTAGCTGTTGAAGCTTATAAATACTGAGAATAGAAATTACTAATAAAAGTAACAAAGTTATGCTAAGAGGAACAAGGATTTGTTTAGTCATGACCTGCATCTTTATCTCGTATTAATGATTCTATTATGATGGATAATTCTTTAAGTACCTTTTGGATGTCAGCTATATTAAAAGTTTTGGCTGATTCTAACAATTGCTCACCATGTCGTACAAAAATTGAAATGTTATGTTTTTTCCCTAAAACTATTAGATTTTTAGCACATTCACTAATCATATCCATTTCCATTGCAGTATTTATTTCAGTTAAAAAAGGTATTATTTCATTAAGAAGACTATTTTTTAATTCTATAGTTATTGTTGTTGGTATTTCATTTTCTAATGCAGGAATATTTAGTTCAGCATTTTTATTATATTTTAAATAGTAAAATAATTTATTAAGTAAATCTGAAATATTAACCGGTTTGGGCAAAAAACCATCAAAATGGTGAGATTTAACTTTTTCTTCCATAGTAACAGAAGCAGTTAACGCAATAATTGGAATTTTTGCAGTGCGAAGATTAGATTTTAAATAAGTAGTTGCATCATAACCATTCATTATTGGCATTCTTAAATCCATTAAAATCAAATCTGGCCGCTGTTGTTCTACAAGTAACAATGCTTCTTGGCCATTTTTTGCTTCAATTACAGTTAGATTTACCTGAGACAAGTATTCTTTAATTAAATTACGATTAGATTCAATATCATCTACAACTAACACTTTAGCATTTTCAAAGGTGTATTGTTGAAATGAAGCATTTTCTAATATTGATTTAGTAGTGATAGCTATCTTTACTTTTTGTAATGTAACGTTAAAATTACTTCCCTTACCAAAAGTGCTATTTACAGATATTTTCCCATTCATCATTTCGACTAGACCTTTACTAATAGATAACCCTAATCCAGTACCTCCATATTTACGGGTACTTTGTCCATCTTGCTGTTTAAAGGATTCAAAAATAATTGTTTGTTGATCAGCAGGAATGCCAACGCCGCTATCTTCTACTGTGATAATTAAATCTAATTGCTGATGGGTCATATTTAGTTTAGCACTTAACTTAATATAACCACTATCAGTAAATTTGATCGCATTTCCAATTAAATTAAGCAAAACTTGACGCAATCGGATTTCATCTAACATTAATTTAGTTGGCAACTCTACGTCAATATTAATAATAAACTCTAAATTTTTTTCAGCTATTTTAAGAGTAAAAATTTGTTGTAATTCAGCAAAAATAATTAATAAATCAACTGGTTCATATTGAATATCTAATCTCCCAGCTTCAATCTTAGATAAATCCAATATATCGTTGATTAGGTTTAATAAACCCTTGCCAGCAGTTTGAATTGAATTTAGATAGCTTTTTTGTTTTTTATCAGTAATTTTAGCAGCTAAAATATCGCTAAACCCAATTACAGCATTCATAGGAGTACGAATTTCATGGCTCATATTAGCTAAAAATTCACTTTTGGCTTGATTGGCAGCATCAGCAGCATCTCTAGCTTTTTTTAAAGCAGTTTCAGTTTTTTTCCGTTTAGTGATATCTTCAATTTTAGTTAAAAAATAATCCATTTTACCAACATTATTCCGGAAAAATGAAACTGCTAAATTACAACAAATAGCCCGCCTATCTTTTCTTAAATAACGTTTTTCCATCTGATAAAATTGAATTTCCCTATTATTAGATTTATGGATTAATTCTAAATTAGTTGACATATCATCTGGATGACTAATATCTTTAATATTTATTTGCAATAATTCTGTTTCTGTATAACCTAACATTTTACAAAATGCAGCATTAGCTTTGGTAATATTAAGATTAGGATCGGAAATTACCATTCCAATCGGCCCTTCTTCAAACATTTTTCTAAAACGTGCTTCACTATGTTGCAGTTGTTTTTCCGCTTGTTTACGTTCGGTAATATCAATAAAAGTCACTACTGACCCAATAGTTTTCCCATTTTTAAATATTGGATAAGACCAATACTCAGCTGGAAAATTAGTATTATCAGACCGCCATAAAATTTCATCGGAAATATGTGTGCCTTCACCTTTGATAAATGACTCATAAATATTACATTTTGTCATTGGATGATGTGATCCATCAGCATTAGTATGATGAATTAAATTATGCATATTTTTATTAATTAAATCACCTGCATTAGCATAACCCAATAATTTCACACAAGCAGGATTACAAAAAGTACATTTACCTTGTAAATCTAAACCATAGATAGCTTCTGGGGCAGAATTTAATAGTAATCTATTTTTTTCATCACTATCTTGTAATGCTTCTTGTATTTGTTGACGTTCAGTTATTTCTGCTTGTAATTGGCTATTTATTTGATTAAGTTTAATTGTGCGTTCTTTTACTAATTCTTCTAAATGATCATGATATAAAGTTAATTCTTCTTCTATTTGTTTACGTTCAATAATTTCGGCTTGTAATTGTTCATTAGTTTTGTATAGTTCTTGAGTTCGTTCTTTTACTCTTATTTCTAATTTATTGGAAAGATTTTTTAATGCAATTTCTAGCCGTTTATTTTCTGTAATATCAAACATTACTCCATAAAGTTTAATAACTTGGTTATTTTGTACTTCAACATTTACTAAATCTTTTACCCAAATATTTAAATTATTTTTAGCTAATAAACGATATTCAGAAATATTATTTTTTATATGTAATACTGCTTTTGCTCGGTGTTCCAATATACCATTTCTTTCATCAGAATGAATATGTTCCATCCAAAAATTAGGTTGTAACCAATTTTCACGTGAGTAACCAATTAAATGTTCAGCTTGTTTACTAACAAATGTAAATTGAAAGGTTGTCGAATCAGCTTCCCAAACTATACCATCAATAGAATTTACTAAATTTTCATAACGTTGCTGATTAGTTTGTAAATCACAGACTAAAGTTTGAATGCCAAGTTTTTGTTGCTCAATTTCATTGATTTTTTTTCTAAGTTCAATAGTTCGGTCGGCAACTTGAGCTTCTAATTCATTATGATGAATCTGCAACTGGTCTTGAGTATTTTTTATTTTAGTTATCATGCGATTAAATACTATAGAAAGTTGACCAATTTCATCTTTAGTATTAATAACTATTTTATAATTCCAATTACCTTTTTCGATTTCTTCAATTTTACGTTTTAATTGGATTATAGGATCAATAATACTACTGGCAATTAAAACTGCCATAATACCGCTTAAAGTTAATAATAATGTAAGCAGAAATACCATTTTTTGTACTAGATCATCCACCGGTATAAAAGCTTCTTCCGTACTTATTTCGGCTAGTAAATACCAATTCCCTATTTTACGATGAGTTCCAATAACCATTTTACCTTGGTAATTTTTATAAATATCTATTGCATGATCATTTACCAAATTTAGCCAATTTTTAGATGACATTATTTGCATTTTTAAAAATGTATAATCAAGAAATCTTGATGGAGTTATCATATAACCATCTTGATTTATTAAATAAATCTCCCCAGTTTTTCCTAGTCCAGTTTTTTCTGTAGTAATTTTATATAATCCAGAAGTAACTTTTAGATTAATGCTTACAATCCCAGAGAAAATATTATTTATTAATATAGGTGAAGCGATACTAAAAATATTAGTGTCAGTTATTTTAGAATAATGGATATCTCCTATGTATATATCTTCTTTAGCTTGGGCAAATATTTTGCTATCCATAGTTATATTAGTATTGTTTGATACTAAAATATCACCATTTTTATCTAAAATAGTAATTTGCGAAATATCATCATAAATTTTAATTAAAGTTTTAATTCTTTCCATTGCTGGAGTAATATTTTTAGTTGTTATAGTTTGTATAATCGATTGATCAGTAGCGAAACTTTTGACAAGTTTTATTTCTTGATTTAGTAAAGTTTTAATATTCTGTACTTTTGATACTGCAACATCTTCCAAATGATTATAAACTTCAGTTTCAAGCATACTTCTTGAGACAATAGCGATTATAATAATAGCGGTTACACCCGTTATTAAGATAATAGTAAATATAATAGTAAAAACTTTAGTTTGAATTTTCATTGTAGTTAGTTGCTTGAATTATAAATTTTATTCTAAAAATAGATGCTTTGTTATAGACATCATTCCTAAATAATGATATATAAATGTAGGATGCAATGAACGAAGTGAATTGCATCAAGATGTAATTCGTAAACTCATTACATCCTACATAAAGTTCGTAATTAACTTGCAGTAAAACTTCTAATTGTTAGAATAATTTTACTAAATTTAACCAAAAAAATCAATGTATTATATAATACCATATCAAGCTATATAGTATGGCTAATATACTTGTATAGTTTTATCACAATTATTAAAATATAGGCTAGGTAGAACGAAATAAAACCCAGCAAAACATTGATATTACTTACTTGAAATTTTTAGATATGAAAACAATAGAACAAATTATTTCAATAAATACAAATAATTGGTATGAATTTATCAAAATTTATTATCAAACATTTCCAGATTGGGAACGAGAACCAATAGCTAGCATAGTAGAAAAAATTAAAAATGGTAATTATCTATTGTTTGTTGGTATCGATAATGGAATTGTGGGATTTTATATTTTAGATATAGTGACTGAATTAAATTATGCTGTATTAACATATCTAGCCGTAATAGAGTCTGAGCGTAATCAAGGTTATGGTATATCTTTATGTAAGGATGCGATAAATCGTTGTAAAATGGACTGGTTACTGGTTGAAGCGGAATGTCCAACTTTATATAATAGAATTGGTTTTAGAAAATTTAATTTTAACTATAAAGTACCAAAATTTGCTACTTCTGATTCAGTTATAATGTATTTGCTTGCTATCCATAATAATAAATCAAATAATATATATAGAAATAATTTAGTGAAAATAATAACCCATATGTTCATCAATGGTTATCAACTTGCACCAAATGATAATCGTATATACGAACAAATTTCACAAATCCCAAATCAAGTAGAACTAATTGATTTATAAGTTTCACCAGCTTTTATTTTGTACCAGAGGATTTAATAAAACCCGAAACTAAACCTTCCAGGTTTTTAAAACCTGGAAGGTTTGAACATCAAATTTTGGAGATTATTAAATCCTCATTTCTAATAAACTTACAGGTTAAAGAAATAGATTTTTATATATAAAATGCTGTGAGAGGTGTTTCTAAATAAAAATCTTTCAAATGGTTTAAACAATATGCTGGAATTTAATAGCACTTTTTCCTGCCAAATATCCAATTTTTGACGTAAAAATACCCAAACTGAATTTTCGTACAACCTAAAAACCGTTTTATAACATATAGAATAGAACGTTACTTATTTTAAATGGCTTTAAAAATAAGCAAAAATTATCGAAGAATAACTAATATGTAAATTATATAATCAAATATAAGGATTAATTTTAACATATTGATTATTAACAATATTCAGAATTGATTGTAGGGGCAGACCCACGTCTCTGCCCTTAATGGCATTAATGTGCCAACGTCATTTTTTACAAACTAAAGTTTATACTCCTGTTAATAAATTTTAGCTTGGTGTTAGTGAGTTACGATTGCATTACCAATAATGCCGTTGAGAAAGAGTAAAAAATACTTGATTTTTATATGAATAATATACTATCATTTACTGATTACTATTACTGAATAATGATATATAGCTTTGCTAGTAATGATTGAAAAAAATTGTCAGTTTATACTAGCTTTCCTATACTTTACATTTTTGTTATTTCAACGATAATCCATATCAGACCTGACAGGTTTTGGAAACCTGTCAGGTCTAAAAAACTCACTTTATGACAGTGCTTGGTATACATCCCACATTACTCTTATCAACTGTTCACGTAACATTAGTTAATTAACTAGGCAAAATCCGAATTGGTAAATATTGACCAGCCCCAGGCTTATAGCCGTTGTTTAAACTATTCCAAGTATAATCTTGGGCTTTAGCTACTGCTGTTATAATATCTTTTCCACAAGCTATGTTCCCAGCTACACTAGATGCAAACGTACATCCAGAACCATGATAGCTATATGGTAAACGATCCCATACCCATGATTTTATTCCATATAGTGTATTTATTACTTTATCTGTCGTTTCATGAGTGCCAGTAATACAAACATGTTGACAGCCGTATTCAATTAGCTTTTGAGCTGCACTTTCCAGTTTTTCTTCTCCAGTTAAAATTCTAGCTTCTAAACTATTTGGCGTGATTATAGTAGTTAATGGCAAGATTTTATTGATAATTGCTGTACAGATATTTTTTTTGCTAAAAGATTGACCGCTACCAGATGCTAATACTGGGTCTAAAACAACTGGTATTTCTGGATAATTAAGTAATACTGATTGTACTGCTTCCACAATTCCCTCACTACCCAATAATCCTATTTTAAAAACTGCAATTGGCATATCTTGTAAAACAGCTTCTGCTTGTTCAGCAACTAAGTTTCCAGCTAGTGGTAAATTGGTTAGTACTTTAGATGTATTTTGAGTGGTGATACAGGTTACAACTGGTGCAGTATGGCATCCATGTTGAGCAAGGGTTTGAATATCTGCACATAAGCCAGCTCCACCAGATGGATCGTTGCCAGCGATAACTAATACAGTGGGTGGCTGATTCTTCATATTAAGTTCCTTTGTACAGTATATTGAAATGATTTTTAATTAGGATTGCTCTAAAATTTTGCAACACAATGATATTTTACTTTATCATAAGTTCTCTCATTCCCAATGGCCTCGTTGGGAATGAGTAAATAGATTCAAATTTCACCAGTAAAACCTATAGAACTTAAAAACATCAAAAATTACACTCGAACTCACTGGAAGAGATTTCAATACATAAATCATCAGGAGCTGCTTCTAAAAATGGGTTAAAAGTTAAAATTTCATATGATTCACTACTACGAGTGTCAGTTTCAACTTCAATAGTAATATTATAAGTTATACTACTATCACTATTGGGAACAATACTAGGATCAACATTTTTAGAAACTTCTTCATTTTGTACAGTAAAATTAGGAACTATATAATAAGGTTTACCTTGATATAACACAGAAAAAGTACCATTGGCATTATAAACTACCCGTTCAACTCCCTCAAACTTTAAGGCTTCTTCAATAAATACATCTGGTGATAACACAGTTGGTTTGACAGTTTGAGCAGTGCTATCTGGATATTGAATTTTTCTAGTTTTAGCACGAGAACTTCTGCGTAAATCTTCATCATCACATTCTAACTCACCAGAAGAGATTTCTATACATAAATCAGAAACTACGGGTTCTACAAATGGGTCAAATATCACTACTTCATATGCTTCACTACTTCTAGTCCTATTAGATGGTTCTAATAATACATCGCCACTTTTTCCTATGGTTATTCTACTGCCTGTTACTTGTGCTAAAGCTGTAGGGTCTTTTGGAGCAGGAATAACTTTATATTGCTCTCCTTCTGGTGTAGTAATAATATAAAATCCTCCAACTCCAACTTTTAGGCCAATCGGAATTTCATTAGTATTAACTTGAATAATATTATCTGCATCTGGAATAAAGGTATATAATTTGCCAGCTTGCGGACCAATACCTTTCACATTTAAAATTCCATTTTCATCTTGAGATAGTATAAAATCGGTCAAATCTTCTTCAGCTAAAGTTTTAATTGTAGATTGTAATAATGAAAAACGGCCAAATCCTCCAATACCAATGGATTTATGCATATTTATTAGATATGGCATATTGACTAATTTAGGTAAATATCTAGCTGTCAGTTTTGCATTAAATGGGGCAGTAAATTTACCTGTTTTCATATCAAGTTGCCAGTCATTTGGCATTAATCTAGGAATTAAATTAATATTTTCAAAATCAGTATTAACCAGAAATTTAGAAATATCCTCACTTAACATTTCTTCAAATTCTTCTTCATACAAAATTTCTATATGTTCTGGAGAAAAAATTTCTATAATTTCGGCTGATAAATCACCTATATTATAACGAGTTAAACCTCTGAAAGAATTAATCGGTATCTGGGAAAATTGCTCTTCAGTTAAACCTTCCAAACCTTGTATTTGACTCATTTGTTTAGTGGATATAGAACTGAAAGCATTGGCTGGAATAGATTCTACATATTCAGCATTAAATGTAGCTAAAGCTTCTAGTTCCAATTTAGAAAAAGATTCAGCATTTAAACTAGCAATGTCTTCTGGATATAGACCAAAGTCTGCTGGAGTATATGGTTCGCTGGCTATGGTGATACCTTCTCCTAATATCACACCATCCGCCAGTTCTACAGTTGGGCTAAGATGGACATTGGATAGAACTGTTCCAGGCAAAATAGTGACGGCTGTGATTACCGCAGGATTTTCTGGGTCGCTAGTTATTGTTCCTGCAATTTCTCCACCTTTCAGAACTGTACCAGCTGCTAAATAAACATCTTGGATAACTCCACCGACTTGACTGGAATTAATAATATTCCCAGATAACGTACCACCACTTAATTTAACTCCAATAAACGTAATATCTTCTATAGTACCTTTGTTTATGATTGTTCCAGTTAAAAAACCACCAGTTAAAGTAGCTTCAGTATCTATTGTAGAATTTGAAATCAAACCTTCATTATCTACGTCAGCTTCAAATAAGGCATAAGCAACACTAGCAGTATTGCTGATATTTACATCTTCTGGAAAGATTTTATATCCAACGTTACAGACACCGTTTACAATATTTTCACCTAAATCACAAGATACTGGTAAACCAGTTTTTTCGTCAAATAATGGTATTATTGGTTGAGAAGGGCTTTCTATAGAAATATTATCTTGAATAGCTATTCCATCATCAATAATAATTTCATCACAGACACCGTTTACAATATTTTCACCTAAATCACAAGATATTGGTAAACCAGTTTTTTCGTCAAATAATGGTATTATTGGTTGAGAAGAGCTTTCTATAGAAATATTATCTTGAATAGCTATTCCATCATCATCTTCTTCAAGTATAGTAACTTGATCATTGGAAAGCAGAATTTCTGGTTTATCATTGTCGATAACTGTAATAATTAAATTTTCTATTGTAAGGGTATTATAATTGCTATCATTACTAACTGTACTGATTCGTACGGCATGAACTTCATTAGTTATGATTTCATCATCTATTGAAATAACAGTTATAGTTTGAGAGCTATTATTGCTATCAAAAATTAATGATGCTGGAGATAAAGTAATACCCGCTTCTGGGATTAAATTAACTGTTACTGATTGAGTGGGAACAACGCTTAAAACTGCTGTTATACTAGTATTTTCACCCTCATTAAGGTTTAAATTATGGGTAGATAATAATACATCACTAATATCATTATCTATAACATATACTG
The DNA here is from genome assembly GCA_030627235.1 of Thioploca sp. Taxonomy (GTDB): domain Bacteria; phylum Pseudomonadota; class Gammaproteobacteria; order Beggiatoales; family Beggiatoaceae; genus DRQV01. Next base: position 18,852 of record DAOUSL010000025.1, on the reverse strand, counting down.
CAATATTACTCACAGTTAAATTATTATAATTTAAATCTGTGCTGGTTACTTGATGTTGAATTGGTTCATGATAATGTTTACCTTCAGCAAGATTATCATCATTTACGAATACCGTTATATTTTGGGGAATATTCCAACTTTCAGCACTAAAAATTAATGTAGTTGGATTGATGTTAGTATTTTCACTAGTAGTTAAATTAATGGTAACATTATCTACTGGTTGGCTAGTCAATACGATATTGTAATTGTTATCAATATTGCCTTCATTTATAGTAATATTATCAGTTGAAAGTTGCACATCCGGACTATCATCATCAATAACTTGGACTATAACGTTTTCTATTTTTAAATTATTAAAATTAGGGTCATCGCTGGTAACAGTATGAGAGATAGTATGCTCATGTAATCCTTCGGCAAAATCATCATTTATATCAGTAATTTGTACTATTTGCGGAATATCCCAATTACTGCTGTCAAATATTAAGATTGTTGGTTCAAAAAGCAGTTTACCTTCCCCACTTAGAGTAATAGTAACTAGTTCTATTGGTTGCATAGAAAGCCATAAACTATAACTATTGTCAGCAATTCCTTCGGTAACACTAATGTTGGATACAGATAGTTCAATATTTGGACTAATAAAGGTAGCAGTACAGGTTTTATCTTCATGTATCCGTACTTCACCATTTTCATCACAATCTCCACTCCAACCATTGAACATCCAATCTATATCTGGAATTGCAATTAAAATTATTTCAGTTTGGTCATTGTAATCATATTCACAAATATCACCACAATTGATACCAAAATCTGTGGTTACAGTTCCATTGCCAACCTTGTTTACAGTAAGTTTATGTTTTACAGTTACTATAGATGGGCAAGATTCAGTGGACAAATTAGCAGAAACAGGAGATGAATCTTCAGCAGCATTTGTGGCTTTGACGGAATAACTATAATTTGTACTACAAGTTAAACCACCATTACTATAGCTAGTTGTATCAGCGATAGTGGTTGTTATTAAGACACCATCACGTTCTATTTTAAAACCAGTTTCTACGCTGCTATTGTCAGTCCAAGAAAGATTGATTTTATTTTGGGAGACATCAGTGCTGGTTAGATCAGAAGGTGCAGTTAAAGGACAATCTTGAGTTGTTGCACTTGCTGTCACTGCAGTGGAATCACCAACTGTATTTGTGGATTTGACGGAATAATTGTAAGTTGTACCACAAGATAAATTGGTATTATCATAGCTGATGGCATCAATGGCAGTGGTTATTATTAAAGTTCCTTCCCGTTCTACTTTGAAACCAGTTTCTATGACACTATTGTCAGTCCAAGCGAGGTTTATTTGGGTTTGGGAGGCAGCAGTAGCAGTCAAACCAGATGGAGCAACTGGTATAGCAATTTCATAAGCTCCAATATCGCAAAGGTCAGCTATAGTTTTGGCACGGGTAGCACCACGTTGGTCAGTAGTTTCGCAAGTAGCATTATCGCCAGCATTTATTGCAGGACTGCCAGCTTGTAAAGCCATTGTTTGGGTATCGCCGCCATTATCAGCTAATAAGTCTAAAAGTGGATCACCGCTGACTGTTGGGCTGCAAGTACCATCTTCAATTAGATTATTTGTGTTTATGCTAATAGTACCACTATTGAGACAATCAGTTCCAGAAGTACTATCAGAAATAATACTGTTGACCAGCTCAACACTGGCTCCTGATACAACATAAAGACCGCCAGCAACCGAACTATGACCAGTATTGCCTGAGATAGTACTATTGGAAATTTGGCCCGTGCTGGTACCATAATAACCAATACCACCAACCGAATTACCAGAGGAAACAGTAGAAGTATTGTTATATAAGGTAGTGTTGTGCAATGCAACATAAGAGCTGTCTGTAACAGCTATTGCACCACCATTATTAGATGTATTACCATTAAACAAACTAGAATCAATTGTTAAGGTAGAACTATCCCTAGCAAAAATTGCAGCACCAAATCCTTGATTACTGGTATTATTACTAAAGATACTATTGCTTATCTGTGCAGAAGTAGAACCATTTAGAGTAATGACACCTCCATAAGCTTGATTAGATGTAACACTTGCATTATTATCAAACACAGAATTGGTTATGGTTAATTGTCCTGCACTCATTGTAAGAATGGCTGAACCCATTGCGGTCGGAGTATTGTTAGTAAAGGTACTATTATTAATATTGACGATAGGAGCAGGAGAGCCAGTACCTTGAGTTACAGACATAACGCCAAGATCAAAAGGTGTACTATTGGTCATAGTAACATTATCAAAGGTTAGAACCCCACTATCTCGCATGTCGATATTGCTCCGGTTTGACGCACCACTATCCATATCCAAAGTGATATTTTTAAAAGTCAATGCTTTATCCTGAGAAACATAAAACATCCAGTCACCTATACCATTGATGGTGATATTGTTAGTAGTACCATCAATGGTTAAATCTACATTAATATAATTGCTACCATTTGATGCTCTATTGGTGATTATTGTTTGGCCAGCAAGACTGGAATCAAAAGTAATAATATCACCAGCAGCGGCATTAGCAATGGCTTCGCGGAGGGTGTATTGCCCAGTGATGTAATTACCGTCATCAGTATCACCAGAGTTATCAACTGGGTCAGCTTGTACCAATGGAGTAAACATTACTATTAAAATGATATAAATAATTCGTAATTTAGTCATTGAAGTTAAATAATTCATAATTAATTTTTCTAATTGATTTATCAAAAAAATATTTCGTATAACAATCATTGAATCTATCTTAAGGATCAATGCCGTTAAGTTAAGGCTAGGAGTTTAGAATACTATTTTATGAAAAGCAAATATTGATATAGAAATTATAAATACTTAATATACATCTCTCCTAAATAATGAAAGTTATATATAAACTGAAAACGCTATACATTGTAAAATTAAAATTATTTAACCAAACTTAATGAGATAGAATTTTGAATATTAATCCATTTAATAAATTATTAAAATTATCTGCTGGAGAAGTACAATCCGTAGCCCCAAATGCTACCGTATTTCCAACCAAAACAACTAAAAATGCTAAATACTTAAAATATTTCATATTATTAATGCCTACCTGTAAAATTATTACTAATTTATAGTATAAAAATTATTTACATACAATTACTTGTTTTTTTTAATTCCCAATAGTTTTAAAACAACTTTATAAATTATATTTGGAGTCGCAAGGTCTCTTTGCAAATTGGAACAAGGGAACCTTGTAATCCGAGTTAGAAATCATATTTCTTTCCCAACAGCCTCGTTGAGAAAGAGTAAAGGTTTTAGAATGGTTATCTATTAATCTTTTGAACCAACTACACGCAATATTTGCAACATTAATAAAGCTAACATTGCTATTCCTAAAGGCCATTGATACAAAGGAGTTCGTTGAATATAAACTCTACTTTCAGCTTCAGTTTTAGTCAAATTTTTATCAATATGCTCATATACATTGGCTAAAGCAGAAAAATCAGTAGCCGGAAAATAAGAACCATTGGTCATTTTAGCGATTTGTTTTAATGGCTTCTCATTTAAGCGTCGTTGAAACATGCCTCCTTTGCTACCAACCCCAATTGTATAAATACGAATACCATATTGTTTAGCCAATTGAGCTGCTTTTAATGGCTCTAAAGTTCCAGCATTATTATCACCATCAGTAAGCAAAATTAAGATTCGTGAACCTTCAGGCCGTTCTCGCAGTTTTTTTACCGCTAAACCAATCGCATCCCCAACCGCAGTTTCACGACCAGCCATACCTATAAGTGATTTTTGCAATAAACTATTTACTGCCGCATTATCCAATGTTAAAGGTGCTTGTAAATATGCCTGATCAGCAAATAAAATCAGACCTATTCTGTCACCAATTCGATTATTAATAAATGGTTCTAACACTAATTTTACTGCATCGATTCGCCTAATTTGTTGTCTGTTTGGAGCAAAAAAATCTGGAGTTTCCATTGAACCTGATAAATCTACTGCTAACATCAAGTCATAGCCAGTTTGAGAAATTTCAATATGTTTATCCAAAAATTGTGGATACATCAAAGCTATTACTAATCCTATCCAACATATGATAAGGGATATCCAATGCCAACGTTGGCTAATTTGTGGAGCATCAAGTTGAGAGAAAGCTTCTTGTACATGCTTTATTGTTGGTAAACGTAATCGTGGTAGATTATCGGTCGATATTTGTTGACGTGGCCAAAATCGCCATACTAATATAGGTAGTGGTAGCAATATAGCTAACCAAGGCCATTGAAAAGTAAACATATTATTTTAATATATAATGAGTATTTTATAAAAAGAATTTGTTAAAATTAATAATTATACCTAATTTTACGCAGTGTGCAACTTCATTTAAGTTATTGATTTTATATAATCAAAAAATGTAATAATCTAAATTATCATAATTGTGTTATTGTATAATTAATCACTTAGAAAAAGAAGTAGCACACGATGTTATACAGATAAATTACAATATAAAAAATAATTAAGTATGGAGAATCATTAAGTGCATATAACAATTTTTGGTTCTGGTTATGTTGGTTTAGTAACTGGGATTTGCTTCGCTGATATGGGTAATCATGTTTTGTGTGTGGATACCAATGTAGAAAAAATTTCTATGTTAAAACGTGGTGAAATGCCAATTCATGAAGTTGGTTTACAATCACTATTAAAAACTAATTTAGCTACTGGTAGAATTAAATTTACTACTAATATTGAAAAAGCTGTGGCTCATGGTGAAATTCAATGTATCGCTGTTGGAACTCCGTCAGATGAAGATGGTTCAGCCGATTTACAATATGTGTTGCAAGTTGCGACTAGTATTGGCCAATATATGAATGGTTATAAATTGGTAATGGATAAATCAACTGTGCCAGTAGGAACTGCCGATAAAGTCCGAACTACTATTCAAAAAGCTTTGGATAAACGAAATGTACAACATGAATTTGATGTAGTTTCTAATCCAGAATTTTTAAAAGAAGGTGCTGCAATTGCTGATTTTATGAAGCCAGATCGAATCATAATTGGTACTGATAAACAACGTTCTGCTGACCTAATGCGAGAATTATATGCTCCATTTAATCGTAATCGAGATAGATTGATGGTTATGGATATTCGTTCTGCTGAACTAACTAAATATGCTGCAAATTCATTGCTGGCAACTAAAATCAGTTTTATGAATGAGATAGCTCGTATTTCTGAACAAGTTGGAGCAGATATAGAACAAGTGCGACTAGGAGTTGGTTCTGATCCTAGAATTGGATTTGAATTTATTTATCCTGGAGCAGGCTATGGTGGCAGCTGTTTTCCCAAGGATGTCAAGGCATTAATAAGTATTTCTAAACAAGTTGGAACTGAAGCCCAAATTTTAACTGCAGTTGAAAAAGTAAATCAACGTCAACAATTAGTATTATTTGATAAAATAAATCAACATTTTCAAGGTAAATTACAAGGCAAACGGTTCGCATTATGGGGTTTAGCATTTAAGCCTAACACTAATGATATGCGAGAAGCTCCTAGCCGTAAATTAATGGAAGCATTGTGGCAACAAGGAGCTATTGTACAAGCTTACGATCCAGAAGCTATGGTAGAAACTCAATGTATTTATGGAGATCGGATTGACTTAATGTTGTGTGATAATCCAGAAGCTACTTTAGAACATGCTGATGCCCTAATAATAATAACTGAATGGAAATTATTCCGCAGTCCTGATTTTGATTTAATTAAATCCAAGTTAAAACAATCAATTATATTTGATGGACGTAATTTATACGAACCACATAGAATGGCACAGTTAGGCTTTACTTATTATGCGATAGGGCGTAAGTTTATATCGGCTATTTAATTATAATATAGCAAATATATAGTTGGAATGATTTATGCTGTAGATTTATACAGACCATGATATAAATTTATTTGAGTTTACAAAGTTATGACTACTACTGAAACTAAACGAATCACTAAAACAACACTTAATCAACTTGCTAAGAGTATTTACGGTACAGATGTTTATTGTGAACATATTCGCTCTATAAGGCGTGGCTGGTATCTCTATAATGCTGATAAAATGACCTTTATTGGCACAAATGCAACTGAGGCTTTTGGTTATTTAGAATCTAAACAAGTTCCAGAACCAGATACATCAGCTCCCATTGCCATTATTCCTGATAAAATGCTAGATATATTAGCTGAAAAATTTCCAAATTGTATTTTCAAAGATATAACCAAAATACGTCCTTTACAAAGATATATCCACAAGAAAATTTATACGATTTTGGATAAAGAATATAGTAAAGAAGAAATATTATCAGCACTAGTATTATATACTCAATCAATTGCTTACTGTGAACAATTAGCAAAAGGTGGGGATAGATTTAATTTGGAAGGTGATCCTTGTGAAACTGTATCTCAGTTACATCAATCTGACGCTCAAGCCAGACTTATTGGTGAAAAATCAATGCGTTCAGAGAAACAGAAAAAAATAAAGCCATCTAAAGAACCATCAGTTATTCCAGAACTTGATGACTTAATTGTTGGGAAGATGGAAGTATGCGTTAAAATAAGTGAGTTACCTGCTGATTCTAAAACTCTTAGAAATGGTTGGGAAGAGTTTATTATTAATGCGAATGGTCAGATGGTAAAAATTACTATACGTCCCAGAACTTGGAAAAAATTACAAACAGCTTTACATGAATTTCCTATGTGGGTAGCACATATTAGAGGTAAAAGAGGAAATCATATTAAAGGTGGTTTTGAACTACTAACTCCAGGCATACAAATATTTGAAAAACATCCAAAAGTATAATTTATCTAATAATTAGAAATAAGTTGATACAGCTGATGGTAGGCAATTTGTCTACCCAGCATATTTACACTGGTAAATAGCAAATATACTACCTTTATCCAACTCACTTTCTACTACAATACTTCCTCCTAATAATTCACAAAATTGATTGGTAATAGTAATTCTTCTTGGATAATCTCAGTAGAGACAAGGCATGCCTTGTCTCTACAAAAAAACTTGATAGTCGAATGATAAGAGTTCTCAACTCATAACCAACTTACTGTTGGAATTGATTTAGATGCACAGTATTACGACAAGACTATTAATCTTTAGTAAAATACCAGCATATTATAAATTTTTATCAGTGTATTCTAAGTTTTGTTAATTATTTTTAACTATGTTATACTGCCAACAAGAAGTATTTGTGTATGAATAATACTTTAAGCTTTACTGAATTTATCAATCTCATTAGGGATATTTACGGCGTTAAAACGTCATTTTAATTTAGGAGATACTTAAACAAATGGCAATTAAAGTAGCAATTAATGGTTATGGTCGTATTGGACGCAATATTTTACGTGCTATTTATGAAACAGGACGTAATGATGAAATCCAAATTGTAGCAGTAAATGACCTAGGTGATGCTAATACTAATGCTCATTTAACTAAATACGATACAGCTCATGGTAGATTTAATGCTGACGTATCAGTTGAAGGTGATAATTTAGTAGTAAATGGCGATAAAATTAAAGTATTAGCAGAACGTGATCCTTCCAAATTACCTTGGGGCGAATTGGGAGTTGATGTTGTACATGAAAGTACCGGATTTTTTGCTAGCAAATCTAAAGCTAGTGCTCATTTAACTGGTGGAGCTAAAAAAGTAGTTATCTCTGCACCAGGTGGTAAAGATGTTGATGCTACTGTTGTATATGGCGTTAATCATGGTGTACTAAAAGCTAGCGATACTGTAATTTCTAACGCTTCTTGTACTACTAACTGTTTAGCACCATTAGTTAAGCCTTTGAATGATAAAATTGGTTTAGTACATGGTTTAATGACCACCATTCATTCCTATACTAATGACCAAGTTTTGACAGATGTTTATCATTCAGATTTACGTCGGGCTCGTTCAGCTACTCAATCCATGATTCCTACTAAAACTGGTGCTGCTGCTGCAGTAGGTTTAGTATTACCAGAATTAAATGGTAAATTAGATGGTTTCGCAATCAGAGTACCAACTATTAATGTATCCGTAGTTGATTTAACTTTTGTTGCAGCTCGTGAAACTAGTAAAGAAGAAATTGATAGTATTTTGAGAGAAGCTTCTGAAGGATTTTTAAAAGGTGTGTTGTCATTCAATGATGGCCCATTAGTATCAGTAGATTTTAATCATACTACTTTTTCCTCCAACTATGATTCTACCTTGACTAAAGTAACTGGTGGAACTTTAGTTAAAGTATGTTCTTGGTATGATAACGAATGGGGTTTCTCCAATCGTATGTTAGATACCACAGTTGCTTTAATGAATGCCTAAGTTGTAAATTTCCCTCCTTTCATGGGGGGAACTCTTCCTATAAATCCATTTCAATTCATATATAATTAACTTTCCATTGATAATTTCGAAAAACTACAATTAGTAACACTCAAGAAGTATTTTTCCATTTGAAAACCAGAAATTTTAAATAGACATCTTACCTAAATAAGGTTAAATAAATGTAGGATGCAATGACCGAAGGGAATTGCATCAAGATGTAATTCGTAAACTCATTACATCCTACAGAAAGTCCGTTGTATAAGCTTTGATCAATTTCACGTCATTAATACAATCATACATGGCTATATTACTTTCGTTATTTAGGAAAAATGTCTAATCTATTTGATTTACGGATATAGTTGAGTTAAAATTGAAAAAATGGCTTTATTTAATAAACTAAAATTCTAAACTTATGGCAATTCACCAATACAACTATCAAGCTTGTGATGTAGACGGCAAAATTCAAGAAGGCCAAATAAATGCAGAAAATGAGCAAGAAGTAGTCACTAATCTACAAAACCAACAATTAATACCTTTAAAAATAGAACAACAATTAGAAAGTATTAATTTATTTAAACGTCAATCTATTAATAATAAAGATGTAATTGATTTTACTAATGGATTGTGTACATTGGTAGAAGCTCAAGTACCATTAGATAGGGCATTAGGATTATTGGAAGGAATTACTGAAAAACAGGTAGTGCAAGAATTAATAGAAAATTTACGACGTGATGTTAAGGAAGGAAAAAGTTTAGCAGAAGCATTACAAACTAGACCAGAAGTATTCTCACGCATGTATATCAATATGGTACATGCTGGTGAAGAAGGCGGAATCTTAGAACAATTATTGCCTAAATTAGCCAACTTTTTGACATCTGCTGATGAAGCAAAACGTAATATTATATCTTCTATGATTTATCCATTGATCTTACTGGTAGTGGGAATTGGTAGTGTAATATTACTAATGGTATATGTAGTACCATCATTTGCTACTTTATTTGAAGACATGGGTTCTAATATTCCATCTTCAGCCGCTTTTTTATTATCTATGAGTGATTGGTTAAAAACTTATGGCTGGGGTTTGGCGTTTATTCCAATATTAATTATTTATAGTTGGAGACAGCTAGACACAACTCCAGAAAGACGTTTGCAACGTGATAAAATGATATTATCTATCCCATTACTTGGAAATTTAATTTTACAAGCAGAATCATCACGCTTTTGCAGAACTTTAGGCTCATTGCTAGGAGCTGGAATTCCATTATTAAAAGGTTTACATATAACTAAAGGAGTAATGGAAAATCAAGTATTAGCAGAAGGTCTTGTTAAAATTGAAGAAGCTGTTAGAGGTGGGGTTGGGCTAGGTAAAGCTTTAGTGAATGAGAGGATATTTCCAGTATTATTAGCTCAGTTGGTTATAGTGGGAGAAGAATCTGGTCGTACTGCCGCAATTTTAGATAAACTAGCTGAAAACTTTGATACATCAGTTAAACAACAAACCTCAAGCCTAGTTGCTTTATTAGAACCATTATTAATTCTAATTTTAGGTATAGTAGTAGGAGCAATTGTTATAACTATGTTATCAGCAATCTTCAGCATTAATGATATGCAATATTAATAATACCCTTATATTTAACTGAGGATTTACTCTTACATAACTCCATCTGATGGTTTTGACCTCATACTATCCATTATTTCAGTAAGTATATCTAATTGTTTCTGTCAATAATTTTACAAATTCTGTGTGGTCTTCTTTTAATTTTTTGTTTTCTGCTTTTAATTCTTCTATGAATTGAGCATTAATTTCTACCGTACTCATAATTATTCTCCATTTATTCTTTAAAATGTAAGAGAAAAAATATAAAATAATACATAAGAGTTTTCTCATATGATATTTAAGGATTAACCTTACCTGTAAAAAATAATACATTTTCTAACAATTTAAATGTTACTTAGCATTATGATTCAACCAAGATGTGACAACATGTGCTAAAATATTATATAATTTTATAGCAATTAATTAATATGGATTATTTTATCGCTGAACCTAATGCTGTCATTATCGCTTCTGCTATTATAGGTCTTGTTGTAGGTAGCTTTTTAAACGTGGTAATTCATAGATTACCTATAATGATGAAACGAAGCTGGAAGAAAGATTGTGCTGAATTATTGGAAGTCTCAACTGATACTCCTAAAGAAAAATTTGATTTAATTCTACCCCCATCACGTTGTCCAAATTGTTCTCATGCTATTACAGTATTAGAAAATATCCCAATAATAAGTTATATTTTTTTAAGAGGACGCTGTAGTTCTTGTAATAAAAAAATTTCTATCCGTTATCCAATTATTGAATTTTGTAGTATGTTGCTCGCAGCTATAACTGCTTGGAAATTTGGTTATGGATGGCCATTATTTGGAGCTTTAATATTAACTTGGGCATTATTAGCAGCTAGTATTATTGACCTTGACCATTTACTATTACCAGATAATATTGTATTACCATTGTTATGGCTAGGAATTTTATTTAATATATTTGGTACTTATACCAATCTCGAAACTAGTATTATTGGAGCTATGGTTGGCTATTTATCATTATGGTCGGTCTATTGGGGATTCAAATTATTGACTGGTAAGGAAGGAATGGGTTATGGTGATTTTAAACTATTGGCTGCACTGGGAGCTTGGTTAGGATGGCAATCATTACCAGGAGTTATTTTTTTATCATCATTGGTTGGTGCAGCGATTGGTATTAGTTTAGTGATTTTAAAAATACAAAATCAAGATAAACCTATTCCATTTGGACCTTTTTTAGCTACAGCTGGTTGGTTACATTTAATATGGGGAGAGTATTTGATTAATTTATGGATATCCTCTTAAAAATTGGTTTAACTGGTGGAATTGCTAGTGGAAAATCAACAGTTTCTGACTATTTCAGTAAACTTGGCATACCTATCATTGATGCTGATGAAATTGCCCATAATTTAGTAGAACCTAATAAACCGTTGTTAAAAACTATTGCCGAGACTTTTGGTAATGAAATAATTCTTGAAAATGGCAATCTTAATCGAGCCAAATTACGTAAAATTATATTTGCTGCTCCAAACAAAAGACAACAGTTGGAAGCTATTTTGCATCCAGCTATTAAACAAGTTATGGAAACCCAAATACACCAATTAAATAATTGTTATTGTATATTGAGTATCCCATTACTCTTGGAGGCTAAGCAAATAGATATGGTAGATCGAGTTTTAGTAATTGATTGTCCAATGAAATTACAACGTCAACGTTTACAACAACGGAATAATTTATCTACAATAGAAATAGATCAAATACTCAAAGCTCAAGCAGATCGGAACTCACGACTTGCTATTGCAAATGAGGTAATTTACAATGATTCTAATCTTTATGATCTACAACAACAAGTTGTAACTTTGCATAAACAATATCAAGTTTATTCTGCTTAAAAATCCAAGTTGTAACTTGGGAAAATCTTGGGATTTAACTCGTGAAGAAAAAAACTGTTTATGAACAACCGTTCAATGAACATATAAAGCATTTATTACGTCTTGAACATTTATTTGCTGGTATTATGTACCATCTTAAAGGACCATCTGGTTGGGACAGTCGTGCAGTTATTATTAGCCTAAATCAAGTGTTAGAATTTATTATTCGTTTTGATCTTAGTAATGAGCTTAGTAAAGACTTGAGTTATTATGCTCAAACTTTAAAAAATTGGCAGTCTACTCCGTCAGTTGATAATGAACGAATTGATAATCTGTTAATACAAACTACTACTTTATTAAAACAAATTTCTATGCTTGATCATGAAACTATAACTAATTTAACTAAACAGCATTTTTTAACATTAATACGCCAACGAACTGCTATTTTAGGTGGAACTGTATCATGCGATTTGCCAATTTTTTATCATTGGTCACAACAAAATCCTAAAGTTCGTCAAACTCAACTTAACGAATGGTTAGCTATAATATTGCCTTTACATGAAGCTACTCAATTAGTTTTATATTTGATCCGTAATAGTGTTAGCATATCACAACAATTAGCTCCAAGTGGTTTTTACCAACAGACCTTAAATAGTGACACAACCTATCAATTAATTCAAGTTGCTATGCCACCAGAACATCCTTGTTACCCACAAATAAATAGTGGTAAACAACGTTTTACAATTCGGTTTTTTGAATATTCGCAGATTGAACAACCACCTATAAAATCGCAGCAGAATATTAATTTTGAATTAAGATGTTGTATGATGTCTATTGAATGATAGCCATATATTAAATAAACACTTAACTGGAAACACTATGGACAAAATTTTCAAAGTTGGAATTTTCGGTTTAGCACCAAATGAACAAAATACGCTTGGTAGTATTTTTAAATTGGCAGCATCCCGTAGTCGACAATATGCAATGGTTGAGCAACGAGAAACGGCTGAAATAATATTAGTAGATGCTGACAATCCAGATTCTCTTAGTGAATGGCGGAGTTTCAGTGTGCATCATAGTAAAATTCCAGTTATTAAAGTTGCGAAAGTAGTCCCAAATGATACCAAAGAAGCTTATTTAAAACGACCTTTAACCTTAAAAAGAGTTTTGGAAATTTTAGATAAAGTTACTATAGAAGCTCATAAATATGTACCAGAATTAATTATTGGGGATGATAGCGAAGGAATTGATGAAGAAGCTAAACAAATTTTGCTCAGTGCTGCTGGAAACACTGTTAGTAGTGGAATTAAATCATTAGTAGTTGATGATAGTTTACCAGTTCGCAAATCTATGGAAATTCAATTAAGCTTATTTGGAATGGATATAGATTTTGCTGAAACTGGAGAAAAAGCTCTTGAATTCATCCAAAAAACAGTATATGACATTATTTTTTTGGACATTATGTTGCCAGGTATTGATGGCTATAAAGTTTGTAAAGAAATTAAGTCTAATAATATGTCGAAAAATACTCCAGTAGTTATGTTAACTGGTAAAGGTACTAGGTTTGACAAATTACGTGGAACTATGGCTGGAGCAAGTGTATATCTGACTAAACCGGTTGAACCAGAGCAACTTAAGGAAGTTATTAATAAGTTTTTACCTAATTCTAATAAAAATTAATAATTTACTTAATTAATTTTTAAATTTAAATCTCAGATTTTATAAGGAAAATATATGTCTATAAATAAAATTTTAGTAGTTGATGATTCAACAATTGATCGAATGAATATTCAAAACATTATTACTGATGCTGGTTATGAAGTTATTATAGCCTCATCAGGTCATGAAGCAATTGAAAAAGCTGGCACTGAAAAACCAGACTTAATATTTATGGATATTGTAATGCCGGAAACTGATGGTTATCAGGCTTGTCGAGAAATTACTCATCATGATTCAACGAAAGATATCCCAATTATTTTTGTAAGTAGTAAAGGTCAAAAGGCTGATCGTTTATGGGCGCAAATGCAAGGCGGTAAAGGCTTGGTACAAAAGCCTTATAGTCCAGACCAAATTATTGAACAAATTAATAAGTTTAATACATAGATTTATCGAGGTGGATAATATCCACCCATTGTTGAAAAAATGAAAATACCAATTAATGTTGACGATATATTATTCAAAGTTTTACAAGAAAAAACCGGTGAAAATAATATTAATCGGTTTGTAGAAAATGCTCTTCAACAGCAATTAGGAATTGATAAAGCCTATCAGGAAATAGAAACAAATGAATGTGAATTGGATGATTTATTTGATTTTTTAAGATAATATATTTTATATACGAAACAATTTTTAAGAGAATATTTATAAATGTAACTTATGAATTATTATCAAATAAACTATAGTAATACTAAATTAACCAACTATAATCTATTACATGTTATTTAAGTTTGAATACAAATTAAAACTAGTTAAAATATGAGAAGTAACCATTTAAAAAACTTATTTCAGAGACCTATAAATGTCTAAATTAATTAAATTATTTTTTATATCAATCTTAATAATTTCCTTAACTGCTTGTGATTTTATTTCTGGTTTAGGTAATGAAAATAGTGATAATACAAGAAATGAAAACAATAATATTGTTACTCAACTAACTTTTGCAGTAGCCCCTAATGTTGCATGGATACCTTGGTATTTAGCTGATGAAGAAAATTTATTTAACCAATATTCAAAAAATATCCAGATAAAATTCAAATCTGACAATTACCAAAAAACAATTGACGATTTTTTAAATGGAGATGTTCATGCTATCGCAATTTCTAATATTGATGCAATTGCTCAAATTGTTAGGCGTGATATTGAAGTTGACGTAATTTTAATAAGTAATGGAAATAATGGGAATGAAGCTATTTTATTGCCACAAGATGTAGATGCAAGTATCAATAATTTACGAGGTAAAGCATTTGCATTAACTAAATTCTCAACTCGTCATTATTTGTTTGATCGTTATTTAATCAGAAATCAGATTGCTTTTGATGAAATAATAATAGCTAATACTGCTGAAACAGATATAGTAGATGCCTTTAAAAATAATCAAGGAGTAGTTGGAGTGGTTGCTCAAAATCCGAGTTTATATCACCTTACTCATACTGCAGAGGCAAAAATAATTTTTGATAGTCGGCAGATTTCTAACGAAATATTTGATTTGATTATAATGCGTCGTGAAACATTATTGGATCATCCTGAATTTGCTCAGGCTTTATTATCTGGTTGGTTTTCAATCACTCAAAAATTACAAGGTAATAAAAAAGGTTCAACTTTAAGCAGATTAGCAAGTTTAATTAATCTCACACCACAACAATATGCAGAACAACTTAAAACAACCCCATTAAACGATATTCCAGCAAAAGCATTAGCTAAAATAAGAAGTCGGAGTATTCGTAAAACAATGCGGCATATTCAATATTTTATTCAGCGACATGAATTGGCTAGTGATGAAAGTTTTACTGATTGGGTATCTTATCCAGGCCGTAATCCTGCTATTCTACATTTTAATGGTCAACCTTTACAAGAATTTATTGCACCTACAATAAAAAAATAATGAAACCAAGTCAAGCATTAAATCGCCCTTTAATCTATCATATTGGTGATAATACTGATACATATGAAGAAGACGAAGTTACTCGTCGACTTGGATTTCGAATTGGAAATTTAGGACTATTAATTGCTCAACGAGCTGTCAGTGAATTGTCGGATATACCACAAATTTGTTCCTTACCATTTACTGCTTCTTGGTTATTAGGTTTGATTAATTTACGTGGTAACTTAGTGCCAGTATTTGATTTATTCAATTTATTACAATTTCAAATAGATAAAAAGAAAAACCAGAAGTTACTTATTTTAGATCAGGGTGAATCTGCTGGAGGTATTATTATTCATCAATTACCAGAACATTTATCTTTTTCGGTAAATGATAGCCTGTCTAGTTTGCCTCCTTTACCTGATATTATTCAACCGTATACAACCAGTGGTTATGAAAAAAATAATCAGCTTTGGTTTAATTTTGAGCATATAGCTTTCTTTAAATCTTTAGCAACTAAACTAAAAATGTGATATTTAATGCTTAATTATTAGTGTTAATGTTTGATTATAAGCATTTAACATTTAGCATTTAGCATTGAGAATTAAAATTATGAAACTACGACAAAAGATGTTCATCGGTTCAGCTATTTTAGCTGTGGTGCCGGTGGTTATTACTGGTTTATTTACCAGTCAAATTGCCAGTACACTTGGTCAACAAGCTCTTACTGAAAGTGCCCAAAGCCAAATTACTTCAGTACGTGATTCTAAAAAAGATCAAATAGAAGACTATTTTGCCTCACTTTTTAACCAAATGAGAATTTATGCTGATACCAATACCACCATAGAAGCTATGCGTGGACTTAAAGATGCGTATCCTAGATTTTTAGAGGAAGCCATGCTTTCTTCCAGTTTTGATGCTATGCTCAGTGAGGAATTCGGTGAAGATGAGGATGAAGATGGTCCACCAATGCCAGCAGCATTACCTATTGATGACTATAAGCAAAGTGTAGAAGATTATTATAGTAAGAGTTTTTTTCAAGAATATGGTAATTCTAATGTTAATGAAGCTCCTGAAATAGAAACCTTATTAAGTCAATTAAATGATAACAGTATTGCTCTACAACATTATTATATAGCATCTAATCCTAACCCATTAGGAACTAAAGAAGAATATTTTTCTGCTACTGATGAATCTAGCTATACTCAATTACACAGAGATTATCATTCATATTTTCATGATATTCAAAGACGGTTTAATTTTGAAGATATATATTTAGTTGATATTAATACTGGCCATATCGTTTATTCAGTTATTAAAGAAATAGATTTTGCCACTTCTCTTAGAGATGGTCCATATGCCAAAACTGGAATAGGACAAGTATTTGAACAAGCTAGAATATCCTCTCATAGTAGTATTTCTATGGTAGATTTTTCCCCTTATTTACCATCTTATGACAATCAAATGGCTTTTGTTGGAACTCCAATTTTTAGCGGTGAACAAGCTGTTGGAGTTATAATATTTCAAATTTCAATTGAACCAATTAATGACATTATGACTAACCGCAGAGTGTGGCGATATGATGAATCTGGACGTACTGGTGAAACTTATATTGTAGCTTCTGACGGCACGATGCGGAATGATAGTCGTATGTTTATTGAAGATAAAGAAGGCTATTTATTTTCAGTTCAACAAGCTGGTTTACCAGAAGATGTAATTTCTAATATTGAACTTAAGGATACCAGTGCCGGTTTACAGATGGTAGATAGTCCGGGAACTCGTTCAGCTTTCTCCGGTATCACTGGTTTCGATTTATATGAAGATTATCGAGGTGAATTTGTCTTATCAGCATTTTCGCCTATTAATGTAGCTGGAATCCAATGGGCTATTTTTTCCAACTTACAAGAAGATGAGTCATTAGAACGATTAGAATCATTAACTGATGAAATTACTAAAGTTAGTTTCTATATAGCTCTGATTATTCTAGTGGTTGGTGGAGGTGGCGGATTCCTGTTCTTTGGTAGAATTGCAGCTCCAATTAGTCACATGGAAATAATTGTTAATAAAGTTGCTGGAGGAGATTTAACTGCTCGAGCAGATATTAGAACGAATGATGAACTTGAGACTTTAAGTAGGGCTTTTAATGGTTTGCTTGATGATCGACTTACTGCATTGGCTAAAGCTGAAAAAGAAAATGAAATGCTTAATAATTCTATCATCGAATTACTCAAAGCTTCCTTCCAACTTAGTCAGCGTGACTTAACCGTTCAGGTTCCAGTTACTGAGGATGTTACCGGCCCATTAGCTGATGCTATTAATCAAATGGCTACTGAAACTAGTAAAGTGTTGCTTAATGTTAGGCACGTTACTGAACAAGTGGAAAATTCTTCACACCATGTAAAAGCTCAGGGTGATAAAGTTTCTAAAGTAGCTGAAGCTGAACGTGAAGTTGTAGATGAAACTATCACTGAACTTTCTGCTGCTGCTGAAGCGATGACTAAAATTGCAGAGGTTGCGAAGTCTTGTAATGAAATTGCTACTCAAGCTACTCGTACTACTCAAACTGCATTAAGCACGGTAACAAATACAGTTGATGGTATGGGTGAAATTCGAGAAGCTATCCATGAAACAGAAAAACGGATTAAGCGACTTGGTGAACGTGCTCAAGAAATTAGTAGTATTGTTGACATCATTAATAATATTGCTGAACGTACTCATGTATTGGCTTTGAATGCTAGTATGCAGGCAGCAGCAGCTGGTGAAGCTGGA
Organism: Thioploca sp.; assembly: GCA_030627235.1. Classification (GTDB taxonomy): domain Bacteria; phylum Pseudomonadota; class Gammaproteobacteria; order Beggiatoales; family Beggiatoaceae; genus DRQV01. The sequence continues at coordinate 696 of DAOUSL010000025.1, read as the reverse complement.
CGTGGTTTCTCAGTGGTTGCGGACGAGGTGCAACGATTGGCTGAAAGTTCTCGGAATGCTACTTCACAGATTTCAGCGTTGGTTAAAAATATTCAGGTGGAAACTAGCGATACTATAGCGACGATGGATAAAACCATTGGTCAGGTTGTTGAAGGTTCACGACTAGCAGAACGGGCTGGTGAACAAATGAAAGATACTCAGAATACAACCGCTAATTTAGTACAAGTGGTTGAGCAAATTGCAATGGCTTCTAGACAACAGGCTCAGATTAGTAATGACTTACAAGAACGAGCTAGTACAATTCAAATTAGTACTCGTGAAACTGCTAAACAGTTGGAAGAACAGACTATTCAGACAGAAAAACTTGTGGCTTATTCTCATGAATTAATTGAATCAGTACGGGTATTTAAATTGCCAGATTTAGATTTAGATGATGATATCTAATTTATAATGGATGAATTTTATTAAAGTCAAAAAGTATTAGTATCTTATATGTGTTCGGGAATATACTTTTAATTGTGAATTAGTGAATGAAGAATGGTTAATTACGGACTTTATGTAGGATGTAATGAGTTTACGAATTACATCTTGATGCAATTCCCTTCGGTCATTGCATCCTACATTTATCCTTATTTAGGAAAGATGTCTACTATTTCCTATCACAACTTTTAACTTAAATTTCCCACCTCATATATC
>DAOUSL010000395.1 GCA_030627235.1 Thioploca sp. | reverse complement strand
TCAAGTGTGTTTTTATAAAAATTAACACATTCATCATATTTTAAAACGTATAAAATTATTCCTGTTCTGTCAAAATACATTCTCTAAATTTCAAAAAAGTAACAATCCCATTCCTATAATTGCAGGAATAGATTGAATATAAAACAGTTTTGTTTTTTTGAGAGAATAGGCTCCATAAATTCCTGCAATAACTATACACGTTAAAAAGAATAGAGATGTAAAGTTAACTACTTATTTTAATTTCTTGATAACCAATATGTTTATTTTTCATCATCCTATTAATGAGGTTATCAAAAATGGTTTGCTTGTGAATAGATCTATTCAATCGATAACTATATTCGTCTAAATATTTATCAAAATGGTAACTATCCATCCAAGAATAGACACTTCTGAGTCCTGCCTTTAGTTGATGTATAATCGTATTGATTTCAAAAAAATCTGAAATATTGCTTTCTATTTGTGTGATATTATAATCCTTTTTCAATGGTTTATAACCACTCCACTTATCAGTTGTTATTTTAGCATCTGTAGAGATGTGAGTTGTAAAAATTTTGCTTAATTCTTTGGAAGAATAGTTGTCAATACTTTTAAAATATGCTCGTTTTACTTTTCTTTTTTCAGTTAATTCTAGGGCTACTACAACTTTCTTTTTTTTACTGTCTGTACTCCTTCCTTGTTTTAAATCTTCACGTCCTCCATAAACAAATTCATCCACCAATACAGTGCCTGAAACTGGATGTAATTCGCTGCTTTTCATCGCAATACGTACTTTGTGCATAAACAACCATGCTGTTGGTCGACTTATACTTAAACGTCTTGATAGTTGAGAAGCAGACACACTTTTTGTAGTTACACTCATCTCAAATACTATAGTAAAGGCTTTGCGAACACCAAACTTGACTTTATGGAAAAGAGTATTGGCTGTTGGGCTATCTATGTGATGGCATAAGTTACAATCTCTAGCATAATTCTTTTTCCTGATTGTGTACTTTGTATGATTACACTTGCTACAAATAAAACCATCTTGCCATTTAATCTTGGCTAAGTATTCCAAACAATCTTTATCTGTTTTGTAGGTGTCAAAAAAATCTATAATACTCTCACTTTTAAACTGCTTCATCCCTTTTTAATTTAGACCTTAAATCTAAGTAAATATATTTACACCTCTAAAAAGATAAACCTTATAATAGTTTACCTATTCTACCTCCAAGCATAAACTTGGAAACCACAGCAATTTTACGTAAAACTATTACTGCAAGTAGAGCGTTAGCCCAATTAAATGGAGCAATAACAAATCTTCCAAATCCGAGATTGTTTTTAGATACAATTCATCTACAAGAAGCAAAAGCCAGTTCTGAAATCGAAAATATCTGTTAGGTTTCACAAGGTTGTTGCTTTT
>DAOUSL010000342.1 GCA_030627235.1 Thioploca sp. | reverse complement strand
TAAGTGTTCTGTTAGACAATTTGTCAGAGACACCATCAGAAAATGTTATTCAATAACTAATTGAAAATTAATAATTTTCCTTAAGTTGATGCCTATGGGGCAAAACCTTATCTTGCCCACTATTTTCTATATAAAATAACTTATCCCACAAATAATTGATAATCCTAAAAAAGTAGTGGTAGATAAAATTAACATTAAATTATTAATTAGGTCAGACTCAAATTAATTTGACTAACCTAAACAGGAATATTTTATGTACGCACATCGTATAGAAACCATAATTTTCGACTAATCCAGCTTATTTTCAAGGTTTTGGTGAATAAAAAAAGGAATAATTACAGATATTTGACCATTAGTAGCTTATCTGAGTAAGCATGACACTTATCATGTTTGGGTTTGCAAACAATTGGATCAAATTGGTTTGCCATTATTAACTTGCGAAGCAGTATTGACAGAAGCTTGTTTTTTAATCAGTTGTAATGGTGGTGACGCAGAAGACCTGATTAATATTCTAAACCAAGGATGGTTGTCTATTCCTTAGAATTTAATGATTTAGTACATAATTAATTAGTATTTTCAAGCAATACACTTGTTTCTAATATTTTTGGTAAAGCTGGTATTATTTGTTCTGGAAATTGTCCAGTTAAACTATTTAAAAAAGCAACAATATCCTGGGCTTGATCAATATTTAAGTTTTTATCCAGTTGGGTTTTAGCCATAATTTGTACAGCTTTAGTAAGAGTAGCTACTGCACCATTGTGAAAATATGGAGCTGTCAAAGTTATATTGCGTAAAGTTGGTACTCGCCAAAGATATTTATCAGATTCTTTATTAGTAAATTGATGACGGCCAGTATCTTCCAATAACCGGTATTTAGAATCGTAATCACTACCAATAAATTTAGGAAACTTTTTCAACCATCCTTCATCAAGCAATTGCGGACCACTAAAGTTGGGCTTAGAGTGACAACTTATACATCCAATTTCAGCAAATAAATTCATCCCAGCAATTTGTTGTTCGGTAAGAGCTTTCTTATCTCCAGTTACATAACGATCATAAGGTGAATTAGGTGTAATCAGAGTACGTTCATAAGTAGCAATCGATTTAGTAATATTATTAATCGTTATCTTTCCATTTATAAAACTGCTAGCAAACATAGTTCTGTAACCAGGAATTGCTTGTAATCGGTTGATAACAGACTGCCAATCTAGCATGTCCATCTTCGTTGAATCCACTAATGGATATTTAGCATGTTCCTCAAGACTATTAATTCTACCATCCCAAAATAAAGCTGACATAAAAGCACTATTCCAAATAGTTGGAGTATTACGTTTACCAAGCTTACCATTTGCCGTAGAAATGCTTCTACCATCATCCCCACCAAGCAGTATATTGTGACAAGAATTACAAGATATAGTGCCAGTGCGAGAAATACGTGGATCAAAAAATAGAGTTTTGCCAAGTTTTATTTTGGCTTCAGTTTGTGGATTAGTAGCTGGAATGGGTGGAGTAGTTGGTAATGCTTCCCATTGGACAGCCATAACTGGCAAGGTAAATAATAATATTAATACGGTATAATATTTCATTTGGGATTAATGTAACTAGGTAGTTTCTGTGGTGATTGAATAAGAATATTTTTATTACGGCTAGTTTGGCCATTTATTATACTAATTTTTGATTTTGCAACTCCAAATAACTTGGCTAACAATTTATAAATATCAGCATTCGCTTTACCATCAATTGGAGCTGCTGTGACTTTTATTTTTAGTTTATTGTCATGGATTCCAACAATACTAGTTCTGCTTGAACGTGGTTGAACATAAATTGCTAGAATTAAATCATTATTTTGCCAATGGTAAAAATTCATTATCTGAGTAGACATAATTCCTAAATAAGGATAAATGTAGGATGCAATGAACGAAGAGAATTGCATCAAGATGTAATTCGTAAACTCATTACATCCTACATAAAGTTCGTAAT
>DAOUSL010000219.1 GCA_030627235.1 Thioploca sp. | reverse complement strand
TATAAAAGTGCTATTGCTGTATCAACGGTTGTTTTATTCGGCACAATTGCGATGTTTATCTATCCAATTTTATTTAAAGCTGGATTATTGCCACATATGGACTTAGCAACTTATGGAATTTATGTTGGTGCTACAGTTCATGAAGTGGCTCATGTTGTTGGTGCTGGAGTTTCCTGTGGTATGGTTTCTTGTGATACCTCTGTCATTATAAAAATGGGCAGAGTTATTATGTTAGTACCATTTCTGCTAATTCTTGGTTGGTATTTAACTAAAAGTTCAACATCTACGGATAAAAGTGGAGCAAAACTTGTAATACCTTGGTTTGCAGTTGGATTTATTGTAGTTGCAGGATTTAATTCATTACAATTATTACCAACAGGCGTAGTCAAATCAATTATATTTATTGATGATTTTATGTTAGCTATGGCAATGGCAGCTCTTGGTCTTTCGACAGATTTTTCTAAATTTAAAGAAGTTGGTATGAAGCCGATTTATGCAGCCTTGGTCATGTTTCTATGGTTATTAATTGGTGGTTACTTTATTACGATAGGAATAGTTTCTATGTTCGGTAGTGGTGGCCATGCTTTTATGTAAGATTTTAGAGATTGGCGCATAATTTTTATGCACCATTTTTTACTTAAAATTGATTATGGCAAAGGTTTAGAAGCCGCATTTGTAAGTTTATTCAATATATTTCCTATATTGGTGATAATTTTAGCACAATTATCACTAATTCCATGACGTTCAGCAATATGCTTTTGACTTAATCATGTTTTATTTTTTAATCTGTGCAATCTTGTTCAAAAACTGAGGACGAGTTATCAAAACAACCAACATTATACAACACAGTAGTATCCCCAATTTTAGTCCTTAAAATTCCATTCACCAAAGTTTTCCAATCTATATTATGATGAAAACGAACTAAACTGTAATTTTTGGTGATAAACTTTTCTCTTTCTGATTCTGCTATTGGATCATAAGAAATATGGTTGTCATAGCCGTTGCATTCTAAGATTAAATTTAAATCTTTGACAAAGAAATCTACTCGGTATTTGCCGATTGGGTAATTGTGATTAAAACCAAGATTATAAAATACTTGACTTAGAACTTGCTGCCATTCTATCTCTCCCTTAGTATCTAATTTATCCAAAGTACTGATAGTTCCAAATACTTGTTTCTTTAGTTCAATTCCAATAACTGAATCCATGCCTAGAACCATTTTACCAACATCTTCCAGTGCATAACCATTCATGCGGTTAGCTGTAGAACCAGATTGTCTGATAGTTGGAAGGTCAAGCTGAATTGTATTGATGGTATCAGTGTGATTTTTAAGGTAATAGTTGATAGTGCTGATTGGAAGTTCGGTGAATTGAGCAATGTCTTTCTTGGTAGCGATATCACCCTCAATTGAACAGGTAAAATTGAAATCCTTCAGTAGTTTAACTACATCTGTGTAACTTTTTTGAGCAATCTTTAAGATGTTGGGGTTTAGGCCACATGCTTGTTTTATGGCTGATTCTAGGGCGGTTGCAATTAAACAAATTGATAAAATAACACATCTTTCTCCAATATGTATTTGGTTTGGTCTTAATTTACGATTTGCTAATGCTAGGGCATAACCACGAATAAAAGATTCGATGAAGTCAACATTATAAACAACAATATTTCTTCCTTTATGAGGACTATTTTTGGATACAACATTTATCAGTTTAGGTGTCACGCGTTGAAAAGCTGCTTGTTTCATTCCTAAAAGGTCAGCAGTTCCACGTTCACTAAGACAGGCAGTGCCATCACTCAAAACATATCCATCACATTTTATTCCGGGGATTAATTCAACTTCCCCATAGTGTACAGCTTCTAATTTTTGCATAGAAATTCTCCGGTAAAGTACGGATTATAACAGAGGTATTTTGGGAGATGCAAATAGGATTAAAAATGTTTGAATCAGGATTTACAAGATTTAAGAATTTTCAGGATTAAAAACCATAAGACCTAATGCAGTTAATTGTCTGAATCATGTTGAGGGTTTAATTCTCTAATTATGTAAATTCTGATTCAGACAAGGATGTTCAATTGCCCAAACGAAAAAGACCTGCCAGGTTTCTAAAACCTGGCAGGTCTGGTGTTTCACAATTGTCTGATCGGCGAACTTTCATGAAAGTTTATAGCCTCAACGAGAGCTGTAAATTTAGATATGTTTCAATTGCCTGAAAGGTTTCATCCTGTATATCCTTTAATCCGTTAAATCTTGTTCAAACAACTAAACAACTGCTGGCATCTTAGCAATCCGTTCACCATTCAAATCACACGAAGCCATTGGTTTGCAGTAATTACTGTGGCAAAGGTTTAGAAGCAGCAGTTGTAAGTTTATTCAATACCTTTCCTATTTTAGTGATAACCTTAGCACAGTTCTCACTAATTCCATGACGTTCAGCAATATACTGAGGATCATTATAGGTCAACCAAACTTGGCCTTTATCATCTTGCCAAATTAATATTTTTTGAGGCAGATCGATACCAGTTGTTTGATTACATTGCATAAGAGGAGTTCCAATTTTTGGATTACCGAAAATTAGCAATTCATTAGGAGCTAAGTCTAAATCAGCATTTTTAGCACCATCAGAATGACTTATCCTATTAAAAAGTTTCAGACCTTTTTTGCTTATAATAGACTCAAGCCGATTCGCAACTTCCGCAACACTCCCATCAGTACTCTGAATACTAATAATTCCATTTGCAGAATAACCTGTTAATGGTACAAGAAAAAAAGCTATAACCAGCCATTTACGCATAATAATCTCCTTAATTTGTAATTAAATTCATTATAATAAACCATCGTAATAATTGACAAGCATATCATAATTATTAAAAATAATTTATAGTATTTTATACGAATATATTATATATTAGACATCATTCCTAAATAGGAGTATATAAATGTAGGATGCAATGAACGAAGGGAATTGCATCAAGATGTAATTCATAAACTCATTACATCCTACAGTCCGTAATTAATTGTATAGCTTTGGTCAATTTCACGTCTTATTTAGGAAAGATGTCTATTGTATTGAACTCAGGTTAACTTATATTAAATTTTACATCTCAATACAACGGATATTATTAATTTAATTTTAGTTAACACGATCTTTGTTAATTATTAAGGAACATTATGAAAAATATTATATTTTTACTATTAATTAGTTTTATTAGCACCGCACATGGCAGAATAGTGACTTATCTAACTCCAATGCCAATGCCAAATCAATATAGTCAAGTAGAACAATATCAACAAGCTTTACAGGCTTGGACAAACGTACAGCAAAAAATTGTGGCTAGAACTAGCAATGTTATGTTATTTCCAATGCCAGTTCCAACTCAATATCGAAAGTTTGAGAACTATCAACAGGCTATTAAAGCTTGGGAAAGTATTGGTATGACAATAGGAAGTAATTCAATAACTACTGATCATTCAGTAACTTTGCCAAGGATGCCTATGTTTAGACAGTACCGAAAATTTGAGAATTATCAATATGCTTTGCAAGTATGGATTAATGTGAGCAAAAATATTGTAGGAAAAAATGTTAATGTACAACCACCACCAATGCCAATGCCTAATCAGTATAAAAAAACTGAGCAATATCAAGCAGCCATCCAAGCTTGGCAAAATATTTTTGAATATGAGTAATTTCATAGTTGTAGATACTGAAGGTAAATATATATTAACCGAAATTGCTGTCATTGCCAGTGATGGAAATACTTTGTATGAAGCTTTTGTTGCAGATGAATTAAATAGTGAAAGCCGTAAACTTAAAGCCAAACATCTCAAAGAAATTATGGTGGAGTTTACAAAGTTAGCTGATTCTAGTTGAAATTATTCCAGATAGAATATTTACTTGGCCACAGTTTTGCTTAGATTATTATTACTGAATTAGAAAAACTCATTCAAAAATAACAGCCGGATATGACGATATGAATAGTGGGCAACAAAAGGACGTTGCACACCCTACCTGACTAAAATTATATTGTCATTGAGAGCTTTAGTCCAATCTAAAAAACGTTGGCAACAGTTTTGAGATAAAATATATCAGTATGGTACTCAGTTTTATATTTAGTACATTCTGTTTAATAAACATCCTATACTATTTTTGCTATATTTATGTTATAGTTATTTATCTATTTCTTATTAATTTACATAATTTCAAAATCTATTATAAAATATTTTTAAGAAATATAAACACTTATTATAAACTTTAATTATTTATACATATATTATATAAATATCTCATAGGACAGACATAGGACAAGGACTATGCAAATTTCAAAAATAATCTATTTTAAAAACAATAAAATTATATTGTTACTTGGTATTTTAGTTTTTAGTATATTTTTACGTTTTTTTATGCTATCTAATCAAAGTTTATGGTTAGACGAAGGTGTAACATTAAAATTAAGTAGTAATTTAAATTTATTAGATAATATTGCCTATTTTTTAACTCTTACAAATGGTGATCGTTTTCAACCACTTTACTATTGGTTAATCCCTTATTGGAGTTTTTTATTTGGCAATAGTGAGTTTGCACTTCGTTCTTTATCTGCATTGTTTGGTTCCGGAACAATTATACTCTTATCTTTAATTGCTTTACGTCTCTACGGAAAAACCTATGCTATTTGGGTTGCATTGATAGCTACATTTAGTGCTTTTAATATTTTTTATAGCCAAGACGCCAGGCCATACGCATTACTATTTTTTATTGCTACACTCCAACTTTATTTTTTTACTGATGCTTTATGTAATAAACACAGTTTAGTTTCTCGTTGGGGGTTCTGGATAACTTGTATGTTTGGATTATTCGGTAGCATTCTTATCGGTATTTTTTCTGCTGCTTTATCAATTTCATATATTATTATTTATAGGGATTGGAAAAATTGGTTACGTTGGTGGATACCTGCATTGCTGTTTGCTTTGCCAGCTATTTTATTTTACATCTCTTCAGATTTAAGTACTAACCCTACTAGTATTTCTACAACACGTTATGGTTTTCCATTACTACAAAATTTTCTTTTTGTAATTTATGGAATTTTTGTAGGACAAACATATGGTCCGCCAATCAATAGTTTACATGCCTCTGAACGTTGGCAAGTAATTACTGATTTCATACCAGAATTATTTATTTTATTCATTGTAGCAGTCATTATTACTATTTTCTTAAGCAAACTTTTATTAAACAATAACTCTACGTTAGATTGGTTTTTTACTAGCTTATTTTTAAGTTCTTTAACTTTAGCAATAATATTTGCAATCGTAACTAAAATGTTAAACTAAGCCTGACAAGTCGCCCTGTCAAACTCGTCTTCAAAACGGCACGTGAGACTTTCATCTCATACCGCTCCTCTCTATATAGTGTTGTCTTACCAACGTTTGCAATATTTGATAATCTTT
>DAOUSL010000332.1 GCA_030627235.1 Thioploca sp. | reverse complement strand
GTAGGATGTAATGAGTTTACGAATTACATCTTTCGAGTCGCATTAACACGATTGATGCAATTCACTTCGTTCATTGCATCCTACATTTATATATCCTTATTTAGGAATGATGTCTAATGCTAAGAATATTAATTATCATATTGTTAATAATAAGTTTACAATACAATATTTGGTATGGTAAAGGTGGTTATAAAGAATATTCTGCTTTACAACAAACTTTAGAATTACAACGGCAAAAAAATAATATTCTTAAAGCTCGTAATGAAGAAATAGAAACAGAAATAATTGAACTTAAACAAGGATTATTAACTATTGAAAGGTATGCCAGAGAAGAATTAGGAATGATTAAAGAAGGAGAGGTATTTTATCAAATTGTCGAATAAATATTGGGTTATTATACCAGCCGCTGGAATTGGTTCTCGTATGGGTAGTGTTTGTCCTAAACAATATTTACAGTTACAAGGAAAGACTATTTTACAACATACTGTGGAACGTTTTAATTTACCAATTATCAGCGGTATCGTAGTTTGTATAGCCGAGCATGATAATTATTGGGATAAGTTAAATTTACCAATATCAGTAATGCGTGCTGCTGGAGGCAAAGAACGTTGTCACTCAGTGTTAAATGGTTTACAGATATTACAACAACATGCTCAACCAGATGATTGGGTATTAGTCCATGACGCAGCTCGTCCTTGTGTTCGACAAACTGATATTGAAACTTTGATAACTAAATTGGCTAATCATCCAATTGGTGGCTTATTAGCATTGCCAGTACGTGATACTATGAAACGGAGCAATTCTATAGCTGAAATCGTGGCAACTGTTGAACGAGAAGGTTTATGGCACGCTTTAACTCCCCAAATGTTTAGATTAAAATTGCTATTTAATGCTTTGCAAACTGTGTTAAATAACAATGAGTTAGTAACAGATGAAGCTCAAGCTATAGAAAATCAAGGCTTGAAACCATTATTAATTGCTGGTCATGCAGATAATATCAAAATAACCCATCCTCAAGATTTGACTCTAGCTGAATTATATTTGCGAGAACAACAATGCGCATAGGATTAGGCCAAGATAGCCATCGGTTTCAAACAGATATAACTAAACCTTTAATACTTGGTGGAGTAGAATTTGGAGATAAATTATCCTTACAAGGTAATAGCGATGCTGATGTAATATTACATGCTTTGTGTAACGGCATTTCTGGAGTCACAGGAGTCAATATTTTAGGCAAAATTAGTGATGATTTATGTGTTGAAGGTATTACTGATAGCAGTATATATGTAAAAGAAGCTCTCAAATATTTACAAGATTGGCAGATTTGTCATGTATCTTTTAGTATTGAGTGCAAAGTTCCTAAAATTACTCCTAAAATCATGAAAATGAAAGAAAATATTAGCAAATTGCTGGGTTTACAAGTTCAAGATGTAGGCATAACTGCTACCAGTGGTGAAGAATTGACAGCTTTTGGATGTGGACAAGGTATTCAAGTTTTTTGTATTGTTACAGTTGTGAATAATATAATCTAGAATTTATTTGTGGTTATTTTCTGGATACTCTCACATTAAATATCTTTCCTAAATAATGAATTATAGCTAAGTATGATTGTATTAACAACGTGAAATTTATCAAAGCTATACAGTTAATTACTGACTTTAATGTAGGATGTAATGAGTTTACGAATTACACATCTTGATGCTAACTCTGGTTAATATTATGAATTAAATATAGTGTAGGTAACGTGTTTTTGTTGTCCACTAAAATAGTGAAACATTTAAAGATATTTGTTTTACATCGTTAAATTGTGGACAACGGTAAATCAGTTACCCTACTTTGCATCTCGCAACGCTAGTGCGTTGATGACTGCATTCCCAACGAAGCCGTTGGGAACGAGTAAAATATTTTCATAAAAATTTAAGCACAAGACTCAACCCAACAAGAATATTGGGAACGAAAAATAACTTATACAAATAGAGATAGTGGTTTTATTAATTCTAGTATACTTAATTGGAGCACCTGCAGGATATGTAGGATATGAAGCCGGAGGACTTTTAACTGACGCAGTTAGAAGACAACC
>DAOUSL010000321.1 GCA_030627235.1 Thioploca sp. | reverse complement strand
TACCGTGCTGGTTGATAATCGTAAGGAGTTTGTGAACTACCGTTAATTTTATTAACTACAAAACTACTGCCACGCATACTGCAAGGCCGTTTCATCAAACTGCTTGCTTCCACAACATCATCCGATAATACAACCAAAAAACCTTCCATATCCATATCTGGCGAATCAATATTAATTTCACCATCAATTCCTAATCTTGATGAAGCACTGATTAAGCTGTCTTGAGAGGTGATAAATTGTTCCGATTTAATATCAATATTACCACCATGTCCAGCATCAGCCCGAGCAACAATTCTGCCTTTATTTAGAACTACAAATTGTGGGTTATTAACTTTTATATTACCTCCATCACCACTACCACCACGCACACTAGTATTAATAGTACCATTGTGTAAATACAACGTACCACCATTGTTTAAAGTAATATTGCCACCGCCAGCATTTTGTGCGGCTGTTGTAAACTTGCCATCATTTTTTAGATAAATATTATCAGCTTCAATTGTGATACTACCAGCAGTTCCAGCATTAGGTTTAGGACTAGATGAACTTGCATAAAGACCACTGATTTGTAAATCCGATTTAGCAACTTTGCCATCAATGTCTAGTTTGCTAACATGTATATCTAAATTACCACCAGTAGAGCTATTATTGGTATCACTGCTTACCATACCACCGTTTTGTATAATCAATTGTTCAGCTTCTAAGGTAATATCACCAGCGGAACTTGCTTGTTTCTTATCAGCAATACTATTGGAATAAATCCCAGAATTAAATGAAAATTGAGTTGTACTGTCTTCCTGTATAAAACCATGGATGAGCAAAGTACCTTGGACTCGCACAATAATGTTACCCGCTGGCCCGGCACTATGCGATATATCTTGACTAATACTTTGAATTTGACCACCTTCTCTTAGTTCTAATTCACCAGCTTCTATGGTAATAGTTCCACCATGACCAGTTAATTTAACCGGTTCACCGAGAATAAAGTCTTTTATATTGGGACGACCATTAGCATTCGCACTGATACGAGTATTGAGCTTTGGTACATTTGATGACTGTCCACTAATGAGTAACTTGCCAGTAACTTTAAGCTGAATATCTCCACCATTGCCAGTCGCTATGGTTTCAGAATTAATTGTAGCACCATCATTTAGTTCCATTTTGTCAGCATAAATAAGTATATTACCAGCATTTCCATAGCTAACTGTAGCAGTACGTATTCTAGCAGTATCATTATTCTTGTTAGATATCATTCTCAATGATTGTGTTTGTAATTCAATTAGGCCAGCATTGCCATGACCACTGGCTACTGACTCAATATTTACACCACCTTTTAAATTAATGATGTCAGCCAAAATGGTAATTTTGCCGCCTCGCCCTTGAGAGAAAGTAGAGGTAGTAATTTTTGCCTCCTGATTAAAGATAGATTGCATTTGTAAATCATTAGTTTTTATGTGTATGTTTCCACTATTGCCCTTACTATAAGTAGAACTTGAAGCAATACTGACTGGTCCAAATTTAATATTATTGGCTTGTAAGTTAATCCGGCCTGCATCTCCTAAAGTTTTACCTTTATAACTATCATTTATCCCAGAACGAGCCAAAAAACCACTATAGTTTTGAACTGTTTTTTGTTGGTTTAGTGGTTTATCATTTGAAGAAGGATTACTTGCTTCAGAGGAATCGCTGGTTTCAGAAGGTATCTCATTTATCATAATCTGTTCAACCGCATTGACCCAAATATCGGTTCCTTTACCCTGACCTAATGTATCACCGGTGATTTTGGCACGATTTAATAAAGTTACATTGTTTGCTTGAATATTAATTTGTTGTCCATCTTGATTGCCCAAAGTGTTAGCTGCTATCGTGCTATTATCAACTGTAAATTGCCCAGAACGAATAAAAATACTACCTCCACCTTCACCACTTACATCTATCAATGAATTACCCGAAATGGTGATACTTCCTTGTAATACAGATGTGTTTTCAATATCTTGCATAGTAGTAAGGTTTATTTGACCGTAAGGTGCTGAAAGTTTCGCTTTATCAATAGTTAAGTCACCACCAATCAAGGATAAAGTTTTGCCATTGGAGATGGATAACGTACTGTCTTGAATATCAATTGCAGATGCTGAATCAGTTAGAAAGCCAAAGGCTGTTATTGGGGCAACAGTTAATAAACTTTGATTGAGATTTTTAGCATCAAATCTACCTTCATTTCCCAAGCGTAAATAATCAGTAGTGCTTGCATGAAAGCTT
>DAOUSL010000274.1 GCA_030627235.1 Thioploca sp. | reverse complement strand
TACCGTGCTGGTTGATAATCGTAAGGAGTTTGTGAACTACCGTTAATTTTATTAACTACAAAACTACTGCCACGCATACTGCAAGGCCGTTTCATCAAACTGCTTGCTTCCACAACATCGTCTGATAATATAACTAAAAACCCTTCCATATTAATGTCAGGAGATTCTATCTTAACCTTGCCATCTAAACCTAATTCTGAGGAAGCACTTATTAAACTATTTGGAGAAGCAATCAGTTGATCAGATTTAATATTAATATTGCCACCATCCCCTTCAATCGCTTGAGCAGTAATTTCGCCATTGTTAAGAACTATGAAATGTGGTTGATAAATATTTAAACTACCACCAGCACCAGCTCCTTCTTGCACACTAGCAGTAATATTACCATTTTTTAAAAATACTAACTCATTGGTATTTATAACAATACTACCACCACCAGCACTAATTGCTTTAGTAGCAATTGAACTATTATTTATTATAACTTTTTGAGCGGTGAGATTAATTGTTCCTGCTTTTCCTCCCTGAATACGTTTATGCCATTTTTCATTGAAGTAGAAAAAGTTTTCTGATTCACTTTGTCCAGTATTTAATACTTTTACTAAATCTCCAGTTTGAGCTGAAATTTTAGCACGTTGTTCTAAATTGACAGTTTCATAACGTTTATTTATTGGTATCCAGTCTTCTCCAGAATGAATTAATTCTTTTCCTTCATCTGTAATTTGAGCAATATTACCAGTTGCTATTATAATTAAATTGTTCATTTCACTGATATTAGAAACTTTTTTAGTATTATTTAATGACATCCATTGTTGCCCATCATAGATAAATTCTGGTTTAGATTTTAATGTTGCAACATCACCACGTTGTAAAGTAACCTGTTCATTAATAGTATTTAATTCTGTATTATTTGTGATAGAAAAGTTTTTTAAGCGTATTGATTGTCCAAAGAAATCTCCAGAAATAGGGTTTTTAATTCCTGAAGAGTAAATAAAGATTCCTGATTTGCCATTGCCAGTATCATTTACTCGAATAACAGTTGCTGAAGGATAAGGAATATTTTCTGAACTAAAAAACTTTTCGTTAATAGCTGTTAATTCATTCATATCAGTAAAAGTTATATCAACTTTCTGGTTTAATTTTATCCATTCTCCAATACCATAAAAACTATCAAACGCATAAATAAATTGGTTTGGTTTACCATTATTTTGGACTGTTATAACATCACCTTCTTCAATACTATACAATTTATCTAAATTAACTAAAGCATTCATATCAGTCACAGTATAAATTGGTTGAGTTCTGATTAGTTCAGTTCCAGAATTAAAATAGCTGCCAGTTTTATTAACTCCAATATCTGTTACTTCAATAATATCGCCACGAATTGTAATACTTTTATTAAGTTCTGTAGAATTAGCAAAAGTGTAAGTGTTTACCATTTGACTTCCCGAAGCGATAATAGAATTATTATCTAATTGTAATTTTCCAACCTGTAAAATAATATTGCCAGATTTTCCTCCACCAGTACTAGAGGTAGAAATAATTCCATTCTTTTGCATTACTAATTGACCAGCATTAAGATCAATATTGCCACTATTACCAGATTGTTCATTGTCACTAGTAGAACTTGCGTAAATACCACTAGTAGACTGATTATAGTTTGATGGAGAAAAGTCTTGTAAATATTCTAGTTGAGTTTGTTTAGGTTTTTGTAATATGGCTAATGTGGAATCACCAGTAATAGTTATTTTATCTTTAATATTAAGAATAATATTACCGCTATTTGCATTGTTATTAGTAGTATTTTTAATAACAGCACCATCCGTTAAAAATAAACTACCTGCTTGCAAGTCGATATTACCACCATCACCAGCATTACCACCTATTCCTCTACTACCAGCATAAATTCCAGAACCAAAACCATATATGTTTTCACCATTAGGATTAACTCCATTAAATTCTGCTTTACCTTTCACTCTAATCTTAATATTGCCTCCAAGACCACTATAATTATCTTTAGTTGCATTTGTAGTAGCACTGATTACCCCGCCTTTTTTCAAAATAAGTTGTTCTGCCTCAATAAAGATTGTGCCACCTATACCACCTATGTCACCTTCTGGCAATGGAAAAGTATCAGCAGTTATTGAACTTTGTAGGCCTTTTTTATCAACACCTGTTATGGTAATTGTGCCATTAATTTTAAGATGGATATTGCCTGCATCACCAGTACCACTAGCACTAGCATTTATCAAACCACCATCAGTAATCAAAACATCTTGAGCTTCAATATAAATTTGACCAGAATTGCCGCTACCTCTTGTATTTCCTGAATAAATACGAGAACCAAAAGTAGCAGTTGGACTTGTACCAGTTAATTCTAAAATTTCTTTCGCATAGATATTGATATTAGCCGCTTTACCTGATCCAAATGAACCACTTAAGATTGAACTACCTTCTGTAAAAATAATTTTATCAGAATGAAAATTAATATTAGTAGCATTACCCTTACCACGACTACCTACAAACATTAACATACCGTCTTTCATAGCAATTTGTTCTGCATTAACAGTTAATGAACCAGAATTTCCAGTACCATAACTTCTAGTATCAATTCTACTGGAATAACCATCTTTTGAGGTTCCAGAAAATTTTACTGATTCAGTTGCTTGTAAGGTAACTTTGGTGGCATTGCCAGCTCCTCTAGTTTGACCGACTAAACTTGAACCTCTAGTAAAATTAATATTATTAGCTTGGATAGAAATCTCGCCACCATTTTTATCCAAACTATTAGCTTTAATATTGCTACCATTTATTACAAATTGTCCACTACGAATGAACAAGTTACCACTTCCTTCTCCACTAATATCCAGCAATGAATTATTGGAAATTTTAATATTGCCACTTAATTCTGGTATATCTGTCGGAATGATTTCACCTTGTCCTTTTATGCTAGCAAGATTTATTTGTCCAGAAGGTATATAAAGTTTGGTTTTATTAAGAGTTAAATCACCGCTAATGAGAGAGAAAGTTTTTCCAGTTGGAACTGAAAGCTTGCTATCTTGCATTGTTATTGTTGCTGATGAATCAGTTAGAAAGCCAAAGGCTGTTATTGGGGCAACAGTTAATAAACTTTGATTGAGATTTTTAGCATCAAATCTACCTTCATTTCCCAAGCGTAAATAATCAGTAGTGCTTGCATGAAAGCTT
>DAOUSL010000095.1 GCA_030627235.1 Thioploca sp. | reverse complement strand
TCTTGATATTTTGAACAAGCTCAGCGTTAAGTCATGGTGGAATAGGTGTGACGGAGATGCTTTGTGCGGAGTCGCCCTATGAGACCGGACGTGTCAGGGCAATTATAATCGTTTCGCTGAAAAATTGATTAGTTCACGGAATAAGGACGTTCCGTGAACATCATGAAATTTTGGCGAGACTCCAGTTTTTTACTCTTCTCTTTTTAGGTTTTTTCTATTATACTTGATTTCTTGACTTTTTGCTTCGTGCAAAGGTCTCATCATAATACTAATTAAGTTTCGGTAGCTATTTAGGGAAGATGTCTATTAGAATATCTGTCAACTTGATTTACCTGGAGATAATGAGAAGTTACAAAATGAGTAAGCTAGAAAATCATTTTGTACGTTGGATGCCTAATTTAATTGGTAGAAGTATTATTTTGGTTGCTAAAAAAATATGATTCCTTTTAACTGTCCTTATTGCGTAGGCACTGAAGCAGAACTAATAGCCACAGCCTTTGCCAACAAATCCATATCAGGAGATGGCCCATTCGGCAAAAAAGCCCAAATTCAACTTGAGAAACAACTAGGTGTAAAAAAAGCATTACTTACCACTTCCTGTACCCATGCTTTAGAAATGGCAGCCATTCTTCTGGACTTGCAACCGGGTGATGAAGTAATCATACCATCTTATACGTTTGTTTCCACAGCGTTAGCTTTTGTCATGCACGGTGCAACTCCGGTATTTGCAGATATCCGCCCAGATACCTTGAATATTGACGAAACAAAACTAGAGATTTTAATTACTCATCGTACCCGTGCCATTGTAGTGGTTCACTATGCTGGCGTTGGCTGTGAAATGGATACCATTATGGATATTGCCAAGCGGCATAATTTAATAGTCATTGAAGACAACGCACATGGATTGTATGGTAAATATAAAGGAAAATGCTTAGGAAATTTTGGAACCTTTGCAACCCAAAGCTTTCACGAAACCAAAAATATTACCTGTGGCGAAGGCGGAGCATTACTCATTAACGAACAATCATATATAGAGCGGTCTGAAATTATCTGTGAAAAAGGTACCAATCGCTCTCGCTTTTTTCGGGGAGAAGTGGATAAATATACCTGGGTAGATAAAGGTTCCAGCTATGTTTTATCAGATATTCTCGCCGCTTTTCTTCACGCACAACTTAATGAAGCCGATAAAATCCAAATTAAACGTAAAACTATTTGGAACTATTATTATGAACATCTACAAGATTGGGCTATTACAAATAATATACGTCTACCTATTATTCCAGAGCATTGTGAGCAAGCTTACCACATGTTTTACCTATTAATGCCTTCATTGGAAACCCGTACCAATTTTATAAAATATTTGAAAGAAAATAAGATCGCAGCAGTTTTTCACTATTTACCGTTGCACCAATCTGATATGGGACAAAAATTAGGTGGTAAAAAATATAATTGTCCAGTGACAGAAGATATTAGTGATAGGTTGGTACGATTACCATTTTTTAATGATATGAGTGAAGAAGAGTTGAACATTGTAACTAAAGTAGTTAATACGTTCTGATATAATTTTACGGAACATGATAAATTGACAAAAAAACTAATAATCCAAATCCCATGTATAATGAGACTATAACTTTCGCCATAGCCTTGAATGAATTACCAAGAGAAGTTGAAGGTTTTGATAAAGTAGAATGGCTGATTATTAATGACGGAAGCACAGATGACAGATGACACCATTATCTGTATTTTAATCATTTAAAGAGATAACAATTATTTTTAAACCTAAAAAAATGCTAATTGCTGGTGGTGGATATGCTGATATACCACTTATTCTATCTGCAAAGAAACTTGGTTATCACGTTATTACGACTGGAAATCGCCCAAATGAATTAGGTCATCTCTATTCTGATGAATATTATCAAGCTGATTATTCTGATATTAAAGCGATGTTGACACTAAGTAAGCAATTAAACATCAGTGCCATTTGTGCTTGTTGTAACGATTTTTCTGCACTATCATCTGCCTATGTCGCTGAAAAATTAGGGCTACCAGGCCATGATTCATACGAAATTGCAAAAAAAATTCATCATAAAGATTTATATCGTCAATTTGCATTAAAACATAACATACCTTCACCTATTGCTATGGGATTCAAAAATATAAAGGCAGCCATAAATTTTATTGATTCTTTATCTTTTCCCTTATTGATAAAACCAGTCGATTTGACAGGTGGTAAAGGTATTTCTATAATTAATAATATTACACAAGCTAGACCAGCATTACAAAAAGCATTTTCAGCTTCATCTGCAAAACGCATTGTTGTAGAAGAATATATTACTGGAACTCGACATGGTTTTTCAGCTTTTTTGCTTAACGGACGTATTGTTTTTTTCTTCTCTGATAATGAACATTATTTTAAAAATCCATATTTAGTTTCTGCTGCCTCAACACCTAGTATTGTTTCTGCAAAAATAGAAAAAAAACTGTGTTTAGAATCTGAAAAAATAGCAAGTTTGTTATCACTAAAAACAGGTATTTTTCATGTTCAGTATATTCTTAGAGAAGGAGAACCTGTCATTATTGAAATTTGTCGGCGTGCACCAGGCGACCTTTATCTTAAATTAGTTGAATATTCCACTGGTGTATTGTATTCGGATTGGATTGTTAAAGCTTCTGCTGGATTAGATTGTAATGGATTATCTTATGTTAAACCTAAAGGTTTTTTTACCCGTCATTGTGTAATGAGTGCCAAATTAGGTAAAATAACAAATATTCTTTTTGATTCTTCTATTGAAAAAAATATCATAGAAAAATTGATGTGGTGGAAAAAAGGTGATACTGTTACCGATGTAATGACTTCAAAGTTAGGTATAGTTTTTCTGAAATTTTACACTATGGAAGATATGTTAACAAAAACTGAACAAATGCAGAAATTAATTCATGTTGAAATTGAATAGCTGGATATGTTCTTTATAATTATTATAAAATAAATGTCACTTAAAAATAAAATTGCTATTATTACAGGTGGTTCACGTGGATTAGGCAAAGCTATTGCACTTAAGTTTGCTTCCCATGGAGCTTCATTGGTATTAGTTGCAACAAATCAAGAACGCTTAAACCAATTAGCAGATGAAATACGCAATAGAGGTGCAAAAGTCGAGATTATTGCTGGGGATATTGCTAAACCCGAGTTTTCCGAAGAAATTGTGAAAGCAACACTAGAACATTTTGGCCAAATTGATATTTTAGTAAATTGTGCAGGTGTGATCACTCGCACACCAGTGGAACAACTATCTCTTGAAGAGTGGTATAGAGTGATTGATGTTAATTTACATGGAACATTTCATGCTTGTCGTGCTGTTTTACCTTTGATGCGTACTCAAGCATCTGGTAAAATTATTAATATGGCATCACAAATGGCAAAAATGCCTCATCCCAGTGCTTCACCAAACTATGAAGTATCTAAAGCTGGACAAATTGCTTTAACTCGCCATCTGGCTTATCATTATGCTCAATATAATATATGCGTTAATGCCATAGCACCTGGTTCAATTAATACTGATATGCCAAAAAGCATGAGTCCTGAAGAACAAGAAAGCTTACGTCGTGCAATTCCTTTGCGCCGTCTTGGTGAGCCTGATGAAGTAGCAGATTGTGCACTTTTTTTAGCCACGTCTATGTCTAATTATATCACTGGGACAACGATTGATATCAATGGTGGAACATTAATGGATTAGTTGAGAAAAGATTCTATGGAAACTCTCAAATTAAATAAAATTTCTACAAAATATTATTGGGAACATTTTTTATTATTACCAGATAATGTTATAAAATCTCTATTTTACCCGATAGATACTGCAATTGATGAACAAAAAGTACTATTTAAAAAATTTGTTTGTATTGTAAACTTAGAAACCAGCACATATTGTAATCGTAAATGTGAATATTGTCCGGTGTCCTTGAATGACAGTAGAAAAAACCAAGTATACATGACAGAAGAACTTTATTAATAAAATTTTAACTGAATTAACCAGTATTAATTATTCATCAACAATTGTGTTTAATCTTTATAATGAACCTTTAGCAGATAAAAATATTTATTCTAGGATAAAACAACTGCGAGAAAATTTGCCGAATTCTTTCCTCATGTTTAATTCCAATGGTGACTATGTTAATACTGATGTTTTAAATAACCTGAGTGAAATAGGTTTGAATGCATTATTTATTACATTACATCCACCAATCAATAAGTCTTATAAATTAGATGATAGATTGCAAGATTTTCAAAAATTTTTTAAAAAATTAAATATATCTAAAGTTGAAATTAGTGAACCTTTAGAAAATGGGCATATTGAATCTAATATTGATTGGAATGGTATGAGACTTCGTATAATGGCAAACGATTGGTCAAAATATGGTAATTCACGAGCTGGTACAGTTAACTCTCTTAATGCCTCAGAAACTAGAACGTCTCCATGTGTACGTCCACTACGCGAATTTACTATAAGTTATAACGGAGATGTTTTTCCATGTTGTCAATTCTTTCCAGATATTGAAGAAAATCAGAAATATATTATTGATAATGTTTCATCTACAAGTATTTTTACAATATATGCATCAAATATATTAGCTAAGTGGCGGAAAAGCCTATTTACTTTTGGCAATAAAGCAAGCCCATGTGATAGTTGTCGAGATGAAGATTTTTCCAAACTAGAATCTTGGAAACTAAGAGAATCAACTCTCAATAGATTAAGGAATTTATAAATGAAATGCCTATTGATTTCTCCTCCATTTGATCCTAATAGCGTTACTAGACGATTTCCACCAGTGTCTTTGCTTTATCTTGCTGCAAGTTTGCGAAAATTTGGTCATGAACCAATTATCTTGGATCTTGGAGTATTAATTGATAAAAATGAACAAGATTTAATTGAAATTGCCATTCAAGCAGTTAATGAACATAACCCTGGTTTAATAGGTTTTACTTGTTCAAGTTCGGCATTTCCTCTAGCTAAAAAAAGTGCAGCTTATATTAAAGAATCATTTCCTAATATAAAAATTATAGTTGGTGGTATGCATCCAACATTATTTCCTAAAGAAATTTTAGAAAACTGCTCTTTTATAGATTATATTGCCCTTGGTGAAGCAGATAATTCTTTAATAAAGCTTTGCGATTTACTTGATAAGAATGAAACTGAAGTTATTGCTCCAGGAATTGGACAAAGAACCAAAGATGGTAAAATTGTTATTGGAGAACGTCTTGAACTTATAGAAAATCTAGATGAATTGCCAATGCCAGCCTGGCAAGATATTTCCATTACTGATTATCATTATGATTATTCATCATGGCTTAATCCCAAAAAACATAAAATTGATATAGTTGCCCCAGTATTAACTAGCCGTAGTTGTCCATTTAATTGTAATTTTTGTGCTTTTAATACTTTGATGGGACGTGGTTTTCGTTATCATAGTCCGAAACGAGTTGTTGATGAAATTGAAAGACTTAACAAGCAATTTGGAGTTAATTATTTTGAATTTATTGATGATAACATGGGAATTAAAAAATCCCGTTTGATAGAAATATGTAATGAAATATTAAAAAGAAATTTAGATATCCAATTCACTTCCATGAGTGGACTTCACATTGCAACGATTGATAAAGATGTGGTAGATGCTCTGTGTGATGCTGGATATTTACATGCGATCCTTCCGATCGAACATGCCTCAGAGTTCATTCGAAATAAAGTTATTGGCAAGAAATTATCACGTGATAAAATTTTTAAAGTAGCAGAATTATTTAAAAAAAGAAATGTTATTACCCGTGGTTTCTTTATTATCGGATTTCCAGAAGAAACTGATGAAACTATACAAGAAACTATATCAATGATTAAAGAACTTGATTTAGACCTTGTTAATGTCTTTAATTTAATTCCGTTTCCGGGAACTCGATTATTTCAACAATGTTTGGATCATAAATTATTTTTGAATAAAGTTGATGCAAATACCCTATGGAAAGGAGAATTAGCTTTGGATACATCTGATCGTAGTTGTAGTGGATTCTATTTAAAACCATTTTTAATGTCAATGGAAAAATTAATAGCATATAGACAAGAAATTGATCAACTGGTTCGTGAAAGACAACAACAAACTCAACTAAAAATTAAAAACCTTGCTTAACTGATCGTAAATTCATGCTACTTTCTATCATAATTCCAGTTTATAATTGCGAAGATTGTTTAACCACTTTATATAAAAGAATTATTCAAACTGTAAATACACTCTCTGGTATTACCGACTATGAAATAATTTTTGTTGAAGACTGTGGCCAAGATAATTCCTGGCAAATAATTGAAACTATTGCTAATCAAGATACTCATATCCGTGCTATTCAGCTTAGTCGTAATTTTGGCCAACATAACAGCATTACTGCTGGAATAGAATTATGTAAGGGAGATTGGGCTATTGTTTTAGACTGTGATCTTCAGGATCGTCCAGAAGATATTGCTAATTTATGGCAAAAAGCCCAACAAGGCTATGACATTGTTAATGCCAGACGCCAAAAACGGCAAGATTCATGGTGGAGAAAAATAACTTCTAGTTTATATCATATTGTTTTTGAATGGCTTGCTGGCCTTTCTTATGATCCTCAGGTAGCTAATTTTCGGATTATAAATAGAAAGGTTATATCTGCTTACAACTCTATGCAGGAAAGTTCTAGAGCATTTGGAGCCCAAGTTCAATGGTTAGGTTTTACAACTGGCTATATAGATGTACAACACGATAATCGTTATGATGGAGAAAGTACTTATACTTTTAGAAAATTACTTCTCTTGGCAATAGAAGTTATTACCTCTTATTCTAATAAGCCACTTATAATTTCTATTGGCTTAGGACTAGCTATTGCATTTCTTGCAGTAATTGCTTCAATTTGGCTTATGATAAAAAGTTTTTTGGGAATTCCAGTTAAAGAATGGACTAGTTTAATAATATCTGTTTGGTTTTTAGGAGGAGTTATTATCTCAAATCTTGGTATTGTTGGTCTTTATATTGGTAAGATTTATGATGAAACCAGAAAACGTCCAATATATGTAATTTCTAAAAAAATAAACTAATTCATAACTTATAAAACAGACATCTCTCCTAAATTAAAGATAAGTCTTAAAGGATACGCAATCCTATCACTCAATATCAATAGATATCTTACCTAAATATTTACATTTCAATATATTAAAAAATATCTTAAAATTACAACCTATTGATATAAAATAACTTTGAATTATTTAGGAAAGATGTTTAATATCAGTATATTTTAATAAATAAGGAAAATATAACATGAATATTGTTCTGATCCATCCATATATTATTGTGCGTGATCTGGATATTAACATGTCGGAACCTTTGGGATTAGTTTCTTTAGCAACTTACCTAAAGACGGTTTTTAAAGACGAAATTAACATATCTATTTTAGATCTTTATGCTATGGGAGCGGAAAACCCTACACTTGAAGGAGATAGATATGTAAAAGGTACAAATGATAAAACACAAATTAAGACAGAACTTGATAAATTAAAACCAGATATTATTGGTATTACTTGTTGTTTTACTGGATATTTTGGGGAAGCATTGGAAATTGCCGCTACGGTTAAACAGTTATATCCTTCAGTTCATACTGTTATGGGTGGAGCTCACGCAACTTTAGAAGCAAGATCAATTATGCGTGATAATTCCTTTGTAGATTTTATAGTCTGCTATGAAGGAGAAATAACATTAGAAAAATTAGTCAGAGCAATAAGAGGTGAATTTCCAGTTGAGTCTGTTGATGGACTATGTCTTCGTGCTGCTGATAATTCAGTAGTACAAACATCATCCAGAAAAATGATTGCAGATTTAGATATATTGCCGATTCCTGATCGGAAATTTATCAACATGGAATTCTATAAAAAGTACAATCATAAACTGTTTAATTTTTCCCGTAAAAAACCCATTGCCACAGTGATGACTTCTCGTGGTTGTCCTTATAAATGCGTTTACTGTTGTAGTAAAAATGTATGGAAACGCAAATATAGGCCAAGAGGATTAAAACAAGTTTTTCAAGAAATTGAAATGTTGGTTTCAGAATATGGGATTCGTGAGATTTGTTTGCTTGATGATCAATTTATTATGAAAAAAGAACGAATTTATGAATTCTGTGACTATTTTATTGATCCTGATACACAAAGTAATAAACTTGGTATTGCGTTAAGTAATATAGCCGGAATAAGTGCATGGTTAGCAGATGATGATATTCTGTTAGACAAAATGCGTAAAGCTGGATTTTACAAGATGACTGTACCTATTGAGACTGGTAATGCGGAAACAATTAAGTTTATAAAAAAACCAATTGATTTAGAACAAATAAGCAGATTAGTCACTAAAGCCAACAAACTAGGCTATTGGACTGGAGCATTTTTTATTATTGGTTTTCCTTACGAAACTAAAGAACAAATTAAGGAAACAGTTGATTTTGCTTATAATTCAGAATTAGATTTTGCTCATTTTTTTGTTGCCCAACCATATATTGGCACAGAATTATACGATATAGTTCAACAAGAAAAAATACTTGGTACAGAGATTGTGCAAGGTAAATCTATATTTTATGGTTGTAACGATACTCTCAATATGACTTCTAAAGAACTTAATGAAATCCAAGCCAAAGCCTCAAAAGGATGGATTATGCATAAATTCTTTTTTTATCTTAAACCCAAAAATTTCTTGAATAGTCTATGGCCTAAATTTAAAACTCTAGCTGATTTACGTTATAGTTTTAGTGTCTTTTTGATGCTTATGGGTAGAAATATCAAAGAAATGTTTAAAAAAAATAGTTAAAATAAGGAGCAAATAAAAGTGGTCATTCTTGGTATAACTCATCCTATTTCCCAAGATAATGGAGCATGTTTACTGATTGATGGAAAGCTTGTGGCAATGGCTGAAGAAGAACGATTTATCCGAATCAAATTTGCTCCAAGGATATTTTGCACACAAGCAGTGCAGTTTTGTTTAGATTATGCTGGTATAACATTGAAAGATGTAGATTACGTTGCTGTTGGATTCGACAGGTTTCTTAACAATATAATTCCTAACCTGACTGGACAACATGTTGGTTATGGCTTTTTAACAGCTGGATTTTTTTCGATACATATGACCAGACATATGTTTAAAATCCCTAGAACATTATATAAAAAAGCACCTAAATTTATTAATCATCATATATCTCATGTAAATAGTGCATTTCATTGTTCTAATTTTGATACTGCAAATATCCTTTCCTTAGATGGTTCTGGCGGTAATAATGCTGGATTTATAGGTTATGCTGAAGGAACAAAATTAGATATTTATCGTGAAATCAATAATTCTGACAGTTTAGGGCATATGTTTTCAAGAATAACCAAATTACTAGGTTTTAGACCTCATGCTGACGAATATAAAGTTATGGGATTAGCATCTTTTGGTTCTCCTGATCCAGATGGACTTCCTTTCATTGAATGGGATAAACAACTTCCATATATCAATCGAAAAAAATATCGTCAATATAGAAAATGGATTCATAATGTTGTAGATCCTAAAGAACCAATGAAAAAAGTTAGTCAGGATATTGCAGCTACAGCTCAAGCTTCTCTTGAAAAAGTTGCATTACGTATGCTTGAGTGGGGAGTACAAAAAAATAAATCCCGAAACTTATGTGTTTCAGGTGGTATTGCTCTAAATTGTGCAATGAATGCTAAATTACTACAATCTGGTTTAATCGATAATATATATATACAACCATCTTCATGGGATTCAGGAACTGCATTAGGAGCAGCTATTCAAGTATATATTGATAAAACTGGTAACATCCCTGATGTAGGTTTTACTAATCCTTACTGGGGACCTGAATATAGTAATGAAGAAATTGAGTCTGCCATTATAAAATCTAAAGTAACTAAATATCGATATGTTGAAAATATCTGTGTAGAGACAGCAAAAATTCTATCAGAGAATAAAATAATTGGTTGGTTTCAAGGTAGATTAGAAGTTGGACCACGAGCGTTGGGTAATAGAAGTATTTTAGGTAATCCACAAAATCCTAAAATGAAAGATCTAATTAATTTAAAGATAAAAGGCAGAGAACCTTGGAGACCCTTTGCTCCTTCTATTTTGGAGGAATATGCATCTGAATATTTAGAAAATTATCACTATTCTCCTTATATGATGCTAACTTTTAAAATCAATCCTAAGAAAATTAACGACATTATTAGTGCCACCCATGTGGATGGCACAGCAAGGCCACAAACAGTAAGCCAAGAGATTAACCCAAAGTTTTGGGAACTTATCAATGAGTTTAGAAAACTGACAAGTATTCCAGTCCTGCTAAATACCAGCTTTAATTTATCAGATGAACCGATTGTTTGCAAACCAGAAGAAGCTATCAATACTTTTTATCGTTGTGGCATGGATTGTTTAGTTATGGGTAATTATATAGTGGAAAAAACCGAAAATGATTATAAAGGTAGTCCAATTCTTAAAACCAATTAGTACTAAATTTTATAGACTTAAATGAATAATTATATTGGATATATTGGTATCTCAATGACTATTGTTTTTACAATGTATAGTCAATTAATTATAAAATGGCAAGTAAATAATGCCGGAGAACTTCCATTAGATAGTTTTGGAAAATTAAAATTTTTATTGGTTTTATTATTAAATCCTTGGGTAATTTCCGCAATTATATCAACATTTTGTGCTGGAGTAAGTTGGATGTTAGCTATGGCAAAACTTGACTTAAGTTATGCGTATCCATTTTTAAGTCTTGTTTATGCTTTTATGATGATTGCTAGCGTTGTTTTTTTTAATGAATCACTTAATACAAATAAAATTATCGGTGTGTTTTTTATTATGGTAGGCATTATTGTTTTAACCAGAAATTAGTTTTTAGTTATCCGACTATGGTAAATTATATTAATTTTTTAAATAACGTGAAACTCGTTACAGATATTAGTTAAAATACTTTTCCAGTCACTTTATTTCTAAAAACAGCTAAATGAAATATCTCATCAAATTAATTCAAGAATTCAATCGCCAAATTTGTCAGTCTTTTAGAAATGATATCTTTTCATTTTCTTTTGCGGTGTTATTTGTCGCCTATTTGTTACTTGTGCTACCCAGAACTTATGGTGTTAATGATAATGTAGGCATTTTATTTAATGCAGAAAAAGGATTTATCTCAGAATTTACGTCCTTTTTTTACATGAAATTGCTACACCTTTTGTATCAAATAAGCAATGAAATGCCATGGTATGGATTGACGTTATATTTTGCACATATTTTAAGTTTGTTTATTTTTGTCAGAAGTTTGGCAAGGATAAAAAACTTTGACACTTTTTTCATTCCTTTTCTGATTGTATATCTTTACTTTTACAGTTTTTTTATTACCCAAGTCGATTATTCATCTACCAGTATCATGGTGGGGGCAAGCAGCCTATTTGCTTTGTTAGTTTTATTAAGCAATAGAAAAGTTTCTATTTTATCTGTATTAGGATTAGGCTTATTATTTTCACTGTCATTTTCGATACGAATTCCAGGTGCTTATGCGGTTTTAGTTTATGGGCTTCCAATCTTATGCTTGTTTTTGATTAGCAAATATCAGAAAAAAATGAACTTAACGTACTTTGCGATTTTCTTGATGCCATTCCTATTATTATTGATTGGAGATAATCTAGCACGTACCTATTTGACTTCATCTGCCTATCAACAATACCATGAGTTCAATAGTGTCAGAGGAAAATTACATGATTACCCAATACTAGGAGTTAATATGAATAATCCTAAGATTTTGAAAGCAAATAATTGGACAAAAAATGACTATAAAAGCTTTGTATATTGGAATTTCTTTGATGAAAGAAAATATAATATAACTACTCTTAACAATATTTTTAAATATTCTGTTGTATTAGAAGAAGAACATAAAATACAAAAATCTTTTAGTTCGTATTTTCAAACATTAATTAAATTAATCAATCATTCTGATAATAAATGGCATTTCTACCTTTTATTACTTACTAGTATTCTCGTGATTTTCAACTTTCATCTGCATACTCTATCAGTAGTATTTGGCTATCTTTTATATGCTATATCAGTATCTGTATATCTTGATATTTTTTATCGTTTTCCTACCAGGATTGGTCATCCTATTTTATTAATGTGTACTATTTTTTTAATTTTCTTAATATTTCATTTTTTATCAAGCAAATTTTCTAAAAAAAACACTCATTACAATCTTTTTGTAGCTATTTTTACTGTTGGGATTTTTTGGTTTCTATTTAACACAGGTATGCGCCACAACCTTACCACGGATGTCTTCTTTAAATCCTCTTTTAATAGATTGCAGTCTGCATATCAAGGCAAAATAGTGTATCTTCCGCCTCTTGCATTCCGGTGGGAAAAGATGGACCCATTAAAGAGATATCATTTTAATTTTCAAATGATAACTGCTGGTGGGACAAATACTTTTTCACCGAGTTTTTATAAAAGCTTGGAAAAACTAGGTGTAAAAAAAGGCTATGAAATGATGCCTGCTATGGTAAATAATTCTAGTGTATTTGTAGTCGCTGGCAGTGCTTACATGAAATGGTTGTCAAATTATCTTAAAAAAAGCCATAATATTACGTGTAAAACAGTTATGGTAGATCGTTTAGCAAATGGGCGGACAGTTTTTAAATTAATTTCAAGAAAAAAATATAGGAATTTGAAGGACTGATTTTTTTGGGCAGTCCTAAATAAAGTAGTGGTTGATTCATTAATAAATTGGTTTTATTGTAATTTTAAGCTATTACAACTACTTTGTTTAGGACTACCGATAAAAGATAATCCAAATTATTTATCTACCAATGAAGGCAAAATACTTCAGTTGTTACACAAAATAGATAAAAATATGCCAATATCAGAAAAGAAAAAAACTTTGGTTTTTATTCCACAATCAAATACATTTTTTTGGAATGCCAAATTAGAATTACACAATTCCATTTTTAGTACCTGCAATTACTGGAATGACTTTGTTAGATGGTTTTCCACCACGTTCTTGTAAACCAATGACTTTCAGCTATGAAAACGCTGGAAGAAGAACTAAAAGAAAGCAAAATACTAGAAATAAAGTACTGTGTTCTAAAGCTATTGACAAAGGATTTGTACAAATCTTAAGGATAGATAGCATACATAAAAAACCTAGATTAATTTCTTGCCAAAAAAAGGAAATAAAATGATGGCTCAAATAACTCAAGGAATTCGTTCTATTTTATCAATTCCAGCTATTTATAGTCTGTTTTGGAAAATTTTTGATAAAAAAAGTGGTAATACTGCTTTAGTCAAAGAATATATACGGCCAAAAGAAAATGATAAAATTTTAGATATTGGTTGTGGAACGAGTAATATTTTACATTATTTACCAGAATGTTTAGAATATACTGGTTTTGATATTAATAATCAGTATATTGAATCTGCTAAAAAAAATTATGGTCATCGTGCCACTTTTGTTTGTGGACAAATTGATACTGCTAATTTAAAAAATCACTCATATTTTGATATTGTTTTAGCAATTGGAGTTGTACATCATTTAAACGATATGGAAGCATTACAACTTTTTAAAATGGCCAATATTGTTCTTAAGAAAGGTGGAAGACTAATTACAATAGATGGTGTTTTTGTAGAAAATCAATCCTTCATTGCTAAATGGCTTTTATCTAAAGATCGAGGACAAAATATTAGAACCGAATCAGGTTATTTAGAATTAGCCCATCAAATATTTTCAAAGATTACTACTGATATTCGTCATGATTTATCAAAAATTCCATATACGCATTTTATTTTAGAATGTACTAAGGAATCTCAAAAAAATTGTCCTACCCAACCTTATTGTCAAAAAGATTTATGAAAATGGAATAAAACTGACTGAATTGGGTAAATTTATTTTTTAAAGGTTCCTAAAGATTAAAAAATCAATAGTTATGAATCAATCAGTATAAATAATTATCATCTCGAAGAAGTTTCATCACATTCACTAATACCTTCGCCATCATGATAATTATTTCGGGAATGAAGTAAAGTATATTTCCCAAAGCTCTCATATTCTCTTGGTTTCTGGAAATCGTACCTCATTCTCGAAACAACAAATTATTGCATTGGCGAAGGTATTGATTCACAAAACATCTTTTAAACTATTTTCATTGAGATAGTTAATCATTGTTCCTATATGTTGAATCTGACGTGATTTAACATTTAACTTATTAAAAATAATATGATTGAATTTATTCTTAAATCAAACAATAAACTTTGTAAATTATTTAAAAATGACATATTTTTATTTTCTTTTGTCATATTATTTATATCTTGTTTACTGATTATATTACCCAGAACCTACGGAATTAATGATAATGTAGGGATTTTATGGGATGTAGAACAAGGATTTATCTCAGATTTTACATCCTTTTTTGATATAAAATTACTGCACATTTTGTATCAAACAACTAGTAACATTCCATGGTACGGATTAATATTATACTTTGTACATATTTTAAGTTTATTTATTTTTATTAAAAGTTTAGTGAAAATAAATAAAATTGAAGTTATTTTGATTCCTTTTCTTATTGCATATCTCTATTTTTACAGTTTTTTCATTACTCAGGTTGATTATACATCAGCAAGTATAATGATTGGTGCAAATAGTTTGTTTGCCTTTTTAATTTTCTTAAATAATAAAAAAGTTCATACTGTGCATGTATTAGGATTGGGTATATTATTTTCACTTTCATTTTTTATACGAGTGCCAGGCACATTTGCAGTTTTAGCTTATGGATTTCCAATAATAATATTTTTTATTTATAAGCACAAAACCCACTTTGTGATTTTTTTTATACCATTTCTTTTATTATTTGTTGGAGAGCATATAGCACGTACTTATTTTATTCCAGATGCCCACCAACAATATCATGAGTTTAATATTTTAAGAGGAAAGTTACACGGTTTTCCAATATTAAAAGCTAATCAAAATAATGATAAGATTTTAAAAGCAAATAATTGGACAAAAGATGATTATAAAAACTTTCAAAATTGGAATTTTTTTGATGAAAGAAAATATAATATTGATACATTGAGCAATATCTTTAAATATTCTGTATTAAAAGAAGAAAATAAAATACAGAAATATATTACTTCATATTTTCAAAAATTAAGTAAATTACTTACTTATAATAAAAACCAGCAGCACATTTACTTTTTATTATTAATTTCTATACTTATAATTTTTAAATTTCATTGGTTTCTTGTATTAATAATATTTGGTTATATTTCATATATTTTTTCATTGTCTATATATATGGATATTTTTTATCGTTTTCCTGCCAGAATTGCCCATCCTATTTTATTAATGTGTACCAGTTTTATAATCTTGTTAAAATTTAATGTGTTCTCAAATAAATTTCCGCCAAGAAATCGCAATATGGCTATTTTCGCTATTGGTATTTTTTTGTTTCTATTTAATATTGTCATACACCATAACATACCCCAAAAAGATTATTTTAATTCATCAATTAATAAATTACAAAGTTTATATAAAGGAAAAATTCTATATATTCCGCCACTTGTATTTAAATGGGAAGATATGGATCCATTAAAAAGATATTATTTTAATTTTCATATGATACATTTTGGTGGTACAAATACTTTTTCGCCTTCTTTTTATAAAAGTTTGGAAAAAATGGAAGTCAAAAAAGGCTATGAAATGATGTTTGCTCTGATAAACAACCCAGATGCATATATAATAATAAACAAAAAAAATAGTAAGTTAATTAAATTTATCTTAAATTATATTATGGAAAACTATAATATAAAATGTAAAGCGTATGTAGTTGATAAATTAAGTAATGGTAAATTAATTCTTAAATTAAAAAACATTCATTACTAATAAAATAATGAGTATTCATAAAAATTACGCTTCTAAAATGGTAGTTTGAATGGGTGTGGACGAGATATAATGTTTAATATTCTTATCCTAATTCCCCAAACAAATCTTATCCCAAAAAGATTGCTATCTATGTTTGTACTAACGCACGTAAGCTTAAAACAATTTTGCCCTTCTAGTTTTCCAAGACATTCCCTAACCATATAAACGTTGTTTTATAAATATATTACAAGCTTATTACGTAACATCTCATTATCCACAGGTAGAAGCCTGAAGAATGAGTTCAGGTAATTGAGGGATTTGTGCAGTTCCCGATATTTGATCTTGAAGATAATGCCAATATACCATGTTTTCGACATGTTTTTTTTAAGCTGGCAAAAGTATCTCGACATTTTCGTCCATCTTCACTACGAGTACTGCCGCTGATTTTTCGCTTTTTAACATAATCTCGAATATCTCGTTCACTTAGATTGTTGTGCAAGGGTATCCAAGATTTTTATCTCGTTCCCAACGGCTTCGTTGGGAATGCAGTCAAGACGCACTAGCGTCAAGTATTAAATTATTGGTAGTGTTATAGATGTA
>DAOUSL010000373.1 GCA_030627235.1 Thioploca sp. | reverse complement strand
TAGAGTTATACATACTACAGTGGATGAGTTAATGATTAGGGGTGTTAGTCAACAAAGACCCTCTGCAATTCTTGTAGCACCTAGAGGAGCCTTAGAGGAATATAATGTACGTACTCAGGTGTACTCTGTAGTTGAGCCTGGAGGTAAAGTATATGCATTGGTTTAGGAAGAGTAAGGGTAGGGTACTGCCTACACTAGTAGGTGATTATGGTTTAGTCTTTACACCACAGGTTAGGGTGTTCTTTGTATGGTTAGATGTTGGTAACCCTCACTGGGATTACTGTGTAAGTTATAGCAGGTTAAAGGAATGGAGGAAGGGTAGATGAGTAGTTTAGCTATGGAGAATATGTTGATGGTGTTAAGTACACTGGTTATTATGGTTTGTGTTTATGGTTTAGTTAGTTGGTTTAAAGAGTGGTTAGATTCATGATAGAGCCTGAGGGAGGAGATGATATGGAGATGTGTTTACATGCTGTGGTTAGTCTTGTTTTATGGTTAACTATTCTAGAGGTCTTCCAATGAGTAATGGAATATTAACTAAGGATCAGTTTGCTAGGTCTTTGCCTAAGAGGTTGAAGAGTACTCTGAGTGATGATCTGTTGCTGTCTATTAATAAGGTGATAGGTAATGGGGATCTTCATGAGGGGTATAGGGAGAACCTGTTAAGTTATACCAGTGTGTTGCAGGATGGTAAGTTTAAGATAGATGACTATGTACATGCTGTTAGGTATATAAGTTATAAGCTTATGGGGTCTAGTAATATTGATGCTTACTGTAAAGCATTCCCTGATAGGTATCAGAAGTTTATTGATGATGGTGTAAGTGATAAGAATATAGCTAGTTATATATCTAGTTACAATAAGAATAAGTTGGTTAATCTTATCTTTGCTCAGACGTTAGTACCTAGCTATGTGTTGAATGCTGATCTTTATCAGAAGGCTCTGAATGTGAGTGCTGAGTTAATGTTGACTGCTAACAGTGAGAAGGTTAGGTGTGATGCAGCTAATAATCTACTTAACCAGTTGAAGATGCCTGAGACACAGAAGGTAGAGTTGGATATAAGTGTTAAGGAGGATAGTGTTATTAGTGAGCTTAGGACAGCTACTATGGCTTTGGTTCAACAGCAGAAGGAGAGTATTGTAGGAGGAGCATCTACGGTTAAGGAGATAGCTCATTCTTCTATTATTAGTAATATTGAGGAGGGAGTGGAGGTAAACAATGGCTAGTTTAATAACTATGGAGAACAAGGATAAGTGGGTATTTATTAGGTTGGTTTACAAGGATGGGACTAGTAGATATTTAGCTGAGAGAGCTAGATGGGTTAGGTACCTCAAGTATAAACATACAACCTTAGGTAGACCCTATAAGATCTATGCACCAGAGTGGTTAAAGACAGAGTGTGATGGTGATTTGTGGAAGGTGTTTATGTACACTATCCATCCATATAGCAATCATCCTGTAATCTGGGTATAGAAGTTTTAGATTGATAATGTTAGGTTTATGGTTTAAGGTTATGCCTAATTTTGTAGGTTAGTTGGAGTAGTAGATATGATAGTTACAGTTGATGGTTTTTATAAGATTGGAAGTA
>DAOUSL010000414.1 GCA_030627235.1 Thioploca sp. | reverse complement strand
GGTATAGGCGATGATGAGCTAACCGGTGGTACGGGAGCTGATACATTTACCATTCAAGGCGGTACAGATGTTATTACCGATTTTAGTGATGCAGAAGGTGATGTACTCGATTTAAGTGATTTATTACCTAACGTTGTTGCTGGTGATGATTTAACAAGTTATTTAGGGGTTGAGAGTGATGCTAATGGGCATGTCACTGTTAATATTTTAAATGGAGGTGACCCTGCTGGAGCAACTGGAGATTCTGTAACGATTGAGTCATTAACTTTTGGGGCAGATATCTCAATTGGAGAGGTTGATTCAGTAGCTGATTTGTTGGCTCAAATTACCATTAAGGTTGATGGTGTTGATTTTTAAGTTTTTACCTTGCTAATTATGCTTTAGCATTATGTATAAAAGCCTTATCCTACGTTAGTAGGGTAGGGTTTTTTTATGTTTGTTAATTTTATTATTCTGCGGTTGTTAAAAAGTGGAAAAATCGGGGTCAGGTCTTGCATTGCAGTATGAGGAAAGCAGAAAATCGGAGGAAAGTAGGGTCAGGTCTTACAATACCTCAGTTATTTTAATTGTTTATACACATCTTTTCTGTGGCCAATCTTTATTATAAGAATGATCAATTCTTCATTATAGATTTCATAAATTATTCGATAATTACCTATTCTGACTTTATGGAACGAGTTATTACCCTTCATTTTTGTTGTGGTAGGATCCGGTAGGTTTTGACAGAGATTGGTTATTTTGTTTTTTATACGAATTAGTTCGCGTTTTGGTAATTGTTTTAAACTTTTTAAGACGGCAGGTCTAAATTCAATTTTGTAAGTCACTATTTATAACCCAAGTTGTTTCCATACCTCATTGGCAGATATATTTTCACCTATTTCAGACAGTGCTTGTTTTGCATCTTCAATATCAATTACGTCTTCGATTTGTTGCAAAAACTCTAGCTCCTCTATAGAAACCAAAGCTGCTATTTTTTCCCCTCGGCGAGTTAGAATAATAGGATCTTGACCATAAGATACTTTGTTTATTATATCTGCGAAGTGTTTTCTAGCATCAACAGTGGTAATGGTAGTTGTCATCTTTTTGCTATCCTTATAGTGTACGTTTGGTACTTATTGTACGCTTTATTATTAGAAATAATAAAGGAAAAAAGGGGGCAGGTCTTGCAGCATTTTTAGGCTAAAATAATTGTATGAGTAGACCAATAAGAGTTGAATATGCGGGTGCGCTTTATCATGTTACCTCGAGAGGTAATAGGCGTGAGGATATATTTTTGGATGAGGGTGATAGGCTAGTTTGGTTGTCAGTTTTTGCTGAGGTTTGTGAGCGGTTTAACTG
>DAOUSL010000010.1 GCA_030627235.1 Thioploca sp. | reverse complement strand
TTTCCCAAAGCTATACAGTTAATTACGGACTTTTTGTAGGATGTAATGAGTTTACGAATTACATCTTTCGAGTCGCATTAATACGATTGATGCAATTCCCTTCGTTCATTGCATCCTACATTTATCCTTATTTAGGAAAGATGTCTACTATTTCCTATCACAACTTTTAACTTAAATTTCCCACCTCATATATCAGTTAATCTGAAAATACTCATTGTATTAGACATCTTTCTTAAATAGGAAGAACTTCAATTATAAATGATACTCTTTAATTTGTCTTAATACATCAAGTAGTGTAGAATTTATCTTAATAATTTCAAGATTTTAGTATATATTTATATAAATAATTAGGAGTAATAGTGTGTCATCACCTACAACGTTTCAAGGATTAATTTTAGCTCTCCAAGAATTTTGGGCTAATAAAGGTTGTGTATTACTGCAACCATATGATATGGAAGTTGGAGCAGGAACGTTTCATCCAGCAACCTTTCTACGATCTATTGGGCCAGAACCTTGGAGTGCAGCTTATGTACAACCTTCTCGTCGACCTACTGATGGTCGTTATGGAGAAAATCCCAATCGATTACAACATTATTATCAATATCAAGTTGTTATAAAACCATCACCATTGGAATTCCAAGATTTATACTTAGAATCTTTACAAATGTTAGGACTTGATCCATTGATTCATGACATTCGATTTGTGGAAGATAATTGGGAATCTCCAACTTTAGGAGCTTGGGGTTTAGGTTGGGAAGTTTGGCTAAATGGTATGGAAATTACCCAATTTACTTACTTTCAACAGGTGGGTGGATTGGAATGTAAACCAGTTACTGGAGAAATTACCTATGGTTTAGAACGGATTGCTATGTATTTACAAGGAGTTGATAGCATATTTGATCTAGTTTGGACTGATGGCCCTTTGGGACGAATTACTTATAAAGACGTATTTCATCAAAATGAAGTGGAAATGTCAACTTATAATTTTGAACATGCTCCAGTTAACGAATTATTTCGTTTATTTGAATTATATGAATCTGAAAGTAGCTCTTTAATTGCAAAAAATTTATCATTACCAGCTTATGAAATGATGCTTAAAACTTCACATACATTTAACTTATTAGATGCTCGTCATGCTATCTCAGTTACGGAAAGACAACATTATATTTTACGAATACGGGCTTTATCCAGAGCAGTAGCTAAAGCATATTATGAACGACGTGAATCTTTAAACTTTCCAATGTGTGAGGTTTCAGCATGAGCGAAATTCGTAACTTATTAATTGAGATTGGTACAGAAGAATTGCCACCTAAAGCTTTATTAAATCTTTCAGAAGCATTTATGGCTGCTATAAGTAATGGATTACAACAAAAATCTTTAAATTATAATACTGTACGTCCTTTTACAACTCCACGTCGTTTAGCAGTAATGATAGAAGGCTTGAGTACTAAACAAGCAGATCAACAAATTGAAAGAAAAGGCCCAGCTATAGCTGCTGCTTTTGATAAAGAAGGTAATCCAACTAAAGCCGCATTAGGTTTTGCTCGTTCTTGTGGAATTGAAGTTAGTAATTTAGCCCAAAAAGATAATCGGTTGGTTTATAGTAATATTCAAGTTGGAAAATCTACTGTCAGTTTGATTCCTAATATAATAGAAACAGCATTGGCAGCTTTACCAATTCCTAAACGAATGCGATGGGGAAATTCACCATTTGAGTTTGTACGACCAGTACATTGGGTAGTAATTTTATTTGGTTCTGAGCTGATTGAAGCAGAAATTATGGGGCTTAAAAGTGGGTATGAAACTAGAGGCCATAGATTCCATCATCCAGAACCAATTAAGTTAAATGAAGCTAATGATTATGCTGAAATATTAGAAAAACATGGGCATGTTATTGCTGATTTTAATAATAGACGTGAACATATAGAAGCTCTGACTAAACAAGCAGCTAGTTATATAGGCGGCACTGCAGTAATTGATGATAATTTATTGAATGAAGTAACTGGTTTAGTAGAATGGCCAACTGCTATAACTGGTAGTTTTGATAAACAATTTTTGGAAATTCCATCAGAGGCATTGATAGCTTCCATGCAAGGCCATCAAAAATATTTTCCAGTAGTAAATCAAGCTGGGGAATTATTACCTAATTTTATTGCAATAAGCAACATTAACAGTAAACAACCAAAAATAGTTCAAGCTGGCAATGAAAGAGTAATTAGACCACGTTTAAGTGATGCAGCTTTCTTTTGGAAACAAGATAGAACTACTCCATTAATCAATCGATTAGAACAATTAAAAACCGTTATTTTTCAACATAAATTAGGCAGTTTATACGACAAGTCTAAACGAGTTGCTCAATTATGTGGCAATATAACTAAACAATTGGGAGCTACTGAATTACAAGGGATTAGAGCTGGTCAACTAGCTAAATGTGATTTAGTAACTGATATGGTTGGAGAATTTCCAGAATTACAGGGAATTATGGGGCAGTATTATGCACAATGGGATAAAGAAACAGATAATGTTGCTATTGCCTTGCGGGAACAGTATATGCCTCGTTTTGCTGGTGATGAATTACCAACTACAATTTTAGGTCAGGCATTGGCTATTGCTGATAAATTGGATACTTTAATTGGTATTTTTGGTATTGGTCAAGTTCCAACTGGAGATAAAGACCCTTTTGGATTGCGAAGAGCAGCGTTAAGCATTTTGCGCATTATGATTGAATGCAAATTACCATTAGATTTACAACAATTATTGATTGAAGCTCAGATAGCTTATCCAGATAAAGTGTTAGCCAAAGACAGCAAAGTATTTACTAAAGTTTTTGATTTTATGTTGGAAAGATTACGCAATTATTATCAAGAACAAGATATACCTTTAGATAGTATCGATGCGATATTGGTATGCCGTCCTACTTCGCCATTAGATTTTGATAATAGAATCCAAGCGATTAAAACTTTCCGTGATTTACCAGAAATGGCTAGTTTAGCTAGTGCTAATAAGCGGATTCATAATATTTTGAAAAAAGCTGATCAATCTTTTCCTGATGAGCCAAATCCAACTTATTTCAAGAATAAAGCCGAACGAAATTTATATGATGCGATGGAATCTGTAAATGAGGCTATTGCACCATTATTAAAAATTGGTGATTATCAAATAGCTTTGCAACATTTAGCTAGTTTACGTGAAGTAATTGATACCTTCTTTGATGATGTAATGGTAATGGATGAAAATCCTATTGTGCGTGACAATAGATTAGCTTTTTTACAAAAAATTCGGCAGATATTCTTACAAGTAGCTGATATTTCTAAATTACAAGCTTAAATAATTGATATTACGCAAATAAATCAGGGTAACCTGAACTTTGTAGGGAGATGGGCAACCACAAGGGATTGCCCCTACAAATAATCATGTTATGTAGGGGCAATCCCTTGTGGTTGCCCTTTCCTAATTAATTGCGTAATATCAGTTAAATAATTTCTTTTGAATTTAATTAAGAATTAAGCATTCATAATTAAGAATTACTATCACTGTTGCTGCATAAAACTAAACATTTCTTGTAAATCAAACATTTCTATTAACACATTAATACCAAGCGACAATCCAACCATTAATAATCCAAAAATAATCATAGCTGGAATAGATGCAAGCATTGATTTAATCATAAAACCTACCATCGACATAAATGGTATTTTTACATCAGTTATAACAACATTTTGACTTTCTTTGTCCATTTTTTTATACCTGTTATATAAAACTACCAATCATGATAATAGCTTGTTGAAGTATGAGTATAATACCACCCAAAATAATCATTGCTGTAATAGATGCAAATACAATCTTAATAAATAGCATCAAGATTGCTCCAAATGACATTTGTATATTAGCAACTCGTAATGTATCTCCAAGCTTCATATTAATAGGAGCAAATTTTATAACTTCTTCAACTGGTTTTTCAACAATTTCTTCTTCAATTTCTGAATTTTTTTCAAGTTCAGAAGTTAGCTCAGGGATATCTTCCTCAGTAGCTTTTGGACTTGATTCTACATAACCTGTTTCAATTGGAGGATGAATTTTACATAAAACCCCTATTTTT
Organism: Thioploca sp.; assembly: GCA_030627235.1. Taxonomy (GTDB): domain Bacteria; phylum Pseudomonadota; class Gammaproteobacteria; order Beggiatoales; family Beggiatoaceae; genus DRQV01. The sequence goes on along the minus strand of DAOUSL010000010.1, from coordinate 37,563 downwards.
TCAAGCCCTGTTTTATAACGAACTGCAATACTATGGGTTAATTCTTTTCTAATTACGGTAGGCTTTTTTAATAATTTAGGAATTTTTTTTAGATCGATATCAAATATAAGTGCCAATTTTTCATGGGCTATTTCTATATCGTATCCATCCACAACCTCTCCAAGCAGAATAACTTTATAAATTTTATCTGACATGTTTTTTTTAATTCTTAATTCTTAATTCTTAATTCTTAATGAAAATCAACCTAAAAATCGTTAATATTTTTAAATTATTAGGTGTTAATTAAGAATTCATAATTAAGAATTAAGAAATTGCCTCTATTTAATGCTTGGGGCTAATTCACCACTGTTATAACGATTAAACATAACTTCCAAAGAAAGTGGTTTAATTTTAGAAGCCATACCAGCACAACCAAAAGCTTCATAACGAGATTTACAAATTCCAGCCATACCTTTAGTAGCTTCTTTCAGAAATTTACGTGGATCAAATACTGATTTATTTTCTTCCAAGAATTTACGCACAGCACCAGTAGAAGCCATCCGTAAATCAGTATCAATATTCACTTTATGTACGCCATATTTAATACCTTCTACGATTTCTTCAACTGGAACGCCATAAGTCTGTCCCATATCACCACCAAAATTATTGATGATTTCTAACCATTCCTGTGGTACGGAAGAAGAACCGTGCATTACTAAATGAGTGTTTGGAATCCGAGCATGGATTTCTTTAATTCGATCAATCCGTAATACTTCGCCAGTAGGTTTCTTAGTAAATTTATAAGCACCATGACTAGTACCAATTGCGATTGCTAAGGCATCAACTTTAGTTTGTTTAACAAAATCAGCTGCTTGTTCAGGATCAGTCAATAACATTTCCATGGATAATTTACCTTCAGCACCATGTCCATCTTCTTCACCCATTTCGCCAGTTTCCAATGAACCTAAACATCCAAGTTCACCTTCAACAGTAACTCCACCAGCATGAGCCATATCCACAACTTGTTTAGTAACTTTAACATTATATTCAAAGCTAGAAGGAGTTTTCATATCTGCTTCTAATGAACCATCCATCATTACAGAGGAGAAACCACTTTGAATTGAACGTAAACAAACTGATGGTTCAGAACCATGATCTTGGTGCATTACGATTGGAATATGTGGATATTCTTCTATTGCAGCTAAGATTAAATGACGTAAAAATGGTTCGCCAGCATATGATCTAGCTCCAGCTGAACCCTGCATGATAACTGGGCTATCTGTTTCACTAGCAGCCTGCATAATAGCATGGACTTGTTCCATATTATTAACATTAAAAGCTGGTAAGCCATAATTATTTTCTGCTGCATGATCAAGCAGTTGACGCATAGATATAAGCATATAATTTTCCTAGTTGTTTATAATTGTATTTGCAAGCAAGATGAATCTTGTAATCCTAAAATTGTTTGAACAAGATTACACAGATTAAAGGATAAACCCGATTAAATCAAATATAGATAGATAAATTTAAAATCCTGTTCATCGATTATTGTTCTTAAACTCATGTTTGGGGACAATGGAAAGGGCAACTGCTCCTACATAATATGATGATTCGTAGGGGGTAATCCCTTGTGGTTACCTTGCACCGACCCTATATGGCTCAATCCATGAAAGAGATTTTAAAGGTTTAATCAGATTTTATCCTTTAATCCTGTAAATCCTGATTCAGACAATTAATCCGTTAAATCATGTTCAAAAACCCCAAAAATTTTTAAAGTCAAAAGTGTAAAAGAGAAAAGAGGAGAAAAAAGAATAAAGGGTTAAAAAGTCCGCACAACCCGAAAACCAACATTGCTGAACATATAATCTGGGTCGTACCTAACACGATCAGAAGCACGAGTATTGACAGGATTGTTGTTCCACGAGCTACCACGCAACACTCGGTATTTACTGGATTTTTCCCATACACTGCCATCAGTTGGAAAATTATTATAACTATCTTGATAATTGTCTGCACACCATTCCCAAACATTACCTACTGTATCATATAAACCAAATTGATTAGCACTAAAAGAACCTAAAGGAGCAGTCTGTTCATTATCCCATTGACTATCACATCTATTACAATTAGCCTTATTCTTTCCAATCTCATTCCCCCACCAATATTTAGTTTTAGTGCCAGCTCTAGCTGCATATTCCCATTCTGCTTCCGAAGGCAACCTATATTGTTCGCCAGTTTGTTGACTTAACCATGTTGTATAAGCCACCGCATCATGCCAAGAAACATTAATTACTGGCCGATTACCACGTCCCCAACCTTCATCATTAAGTTGTTTTCTACCAGTAGCTTCAACAAAAACATCGTATTCGGCAAAGGTTACTTCATATTTACTCATGAAAAAAGGTTGTTTAATAGTTACCCAATGTACTGGTTTTTCATCAGAACTACCACTGCCTTGAATATCTCCCATTTGAAATTTTCCGACTGGAATTTTTACCATTTGAGGTATTTTTAGTAAGGAAATTGGGTAAATTTGACTATTTTCTACTATCAAACCTTGAATTTCAACTTGATTATCATTTAAACTAGCAGTTATAAACAATGGTTTATTCAAACCTTTTTGTTTAAGAAGTTTAGCTTCTTTAACTCCAATTTTAACTATACCTTTACCTTCCAATTTACCAAAAAACTGATTTACCCAATTTGCTTGCCAAGTTAAATTTACTATAAATATTTGACTATCAGCATTATATTTAGTTAAACTTAATATTCCAGCTTGATAAGCTAAATTACGTTGTTTAACATTATTATTGAACTGTTGTAATAACTTACGCCTACGATTTGTGAAATCAGTAGTAGTTTCAAATTCATCTTTTTTAGGCTGAAAATAAGCTGTGAAATTTCCTTCATTAATTTTTATAGGTGGACTAGGTTTGGTTACTATTTGAGTTGATAAACTTGATACTGGAGGTTCAGATTTAGTTATTACAGGTAGTTGAATTGATGGCTTTAATACCGGAGATTGTGTAATTGTTGATTCTTTAGTTTTTGAAATTTGTTCTTCAATATCTTCCCAAATATCTTCAAATAAGTAAAAAGTAGCAATAATCGCTATAACCGTTGCTAAAAAAGAAAGTTTTTTATGACCTCTAAAATACTCTGAAAAAGCCGCTCCACCACTTAATACAAATACTATTGCCAATATAATTAATTTTATTGTCATATTTTTATTAACAACCTAAAATTTTATAATGAATGATTTACCAGTTATCCAAAAATCCTATGATTTAATTAAATATTACTTGCTATCAAATCACTTTTATCATAGGAGTGCAAACTTTAGTTTGTAAGCAAGATGAATCTTGCACTCCTAGTCCTAGATTTAATTCACGGTATCATCGAGAGAATGTTGGCCAACACAAACTATCTTCATTGAATTAGTTCCACCAGAAATTCCTTTTAAATCACCTTTAGTAATAATAACCAAATCACCTTCACTGACAACACCACGTCGCACTAATTCCTCAATCATTGCATAGTTTACGTGCATCATATCCACTTCTAAAGAGGTATCAAATTCTATTGGATAAACACCTCTATACAATGTTACCTTACTACCAGTGCTTTTAATATTTGATAACGCAAAAATTGGTAAACTGGAATTAATTCGTGACATCCATAATGGAGTAGAACCAGAATCAGTCAAAGCAGCAATTGCAGCAATATTTAAATGATTAGCCGTATACATAGCCGCCATTGCCGCAGCTTCATCAATTCGCCCAAATTTAGTATCTAACCGATGTTTAGAAATTCTAACACTTGGTTGTTTTTCAGCTTCAAGACATACTCGATCCATAGCTAAGATAGTTTTAGCTGGATATTTACCTACAGCTGTTTCTGCCGATAACATAACAGCATCAGTACCATCAAACACTGCATTAGCAACATCAGAAACTTCAGCTCGAGTTGGAATTGGGTTTTCAATCATTGATTCCATCATTTGAGTAGCAGTTATTATGATGGTATTTAAATCTCTAGCTTGTTTAATTAACCGTTTTTGAACTGGTGGTAAACTAGCATCGCCAATCTCAACTCCTAAATCACCTCGAGCTACCATTATTGCATCAGAAGCTTTAATAATTTCCTCACTATTAGTTATAGCTTCTGCTCTCTCGATTTTAGCGATAATACCACCTTTACTACCAGCATTTTGTAATAATTGTCTAGCCTCGATAATATCGTCAGCACTACGTGGAAATGATACTGCAATATAATCGACCTGCATACTAGCAGCAGTAATGATATCAGCTTTGTCTTTATAAGTTAAAGCACCAGCAGAAAGGCCTCCACCTTGACGATTAATCCCTTTATGATTAGAAAGTTTACCGCCAATATCGACTTTACAACGAATACAACCATTAATAACCTCCTGGATTTTTAAAACAATGCGACCATCATCAAGTAATAAAATATCACCTTTTTTTACATCTTTAGGTAATTGTTTATAAGTGATTCCAACATGTTGTTGATCACCATCATCAGATGGACAAGCTGTATCTAAGATAAACTCTTCACCTTCATTTAGAATGATGTAACCATTTTTAAAACTCTCAATCCGAATTTTAGGCCCTTGTAAATCGACAATTATACCAATAGGCCGACCATGAGCACTAGCACAAGCACGCACAGCATCTAAACGTTTCTGATGAATTTCTGCAGTTTGATGAGAAAAGTTGAGCCGTACCACATCTACTCCAGCTTTAATAATTTTATCCAACATTTCAGGATCGTCTGTTGCTGGTCCTAGTGTGGCAATGATTTTAGTTCTTCTAAGCATATTTTATGTTTCAACTGTCGTGAGAATGTGTATAGTAATGTTTTTACAGATATTAATTTGAAAAGACATTTATAGTTATTTTTTTAATTCTTTTGCTAAAACCAATGCCTTCGCAAATGTCAAAATGTTTCGGGAATTAGGCACGATTTCTCGAAATACTGATATTACTTAGGTTTCGGGAAATCCGCTATGCTCCATTCCCGAAATAACCATTGGCGAAGGTATTGTAAAAGATTAAGACTAAATTGATAATAAATATTATCACTCTAATCCAGTCTAAAGTTATTTGTTCTGTATTGAAAAATCGTCTATATTAATATTTCTGACTAATAATTTTTATATTAAATATGAATCAAAAATGCTGATATCCATTAGCTTTAGGAATAAATATATCACCTGTTTTAGTCACACAACGCAAACCTAAATCAGTTTCTATTTTTCCAATATAAGTGCATGAATTTATAGGTAATATTTCTGATTCTGGAATAGTAAAACATAATTCATAATCGTCGCCAGCACTTAAGGCTAATTCTATTGCTACTTCATAAGGAACAGATTCTAATAGTTCATTAGATAATGGTAGATTATCAATTTGTAACGAAGCACCTACATTACTAGCTTTTAAAATATGTCCTAAATCTGCAACTAATCCATCAGAAATATCAATTGCACTATTAGCAACTTTAAGTAATTTTTGGCCTTCTGCTAAACGTGGAGTTGGGCGATTTAGACGTGATAATGTATATTTTTTAGCTAATTTGGATAAGACAATCTGTTGTTTAACTGCTTGTAAACCAAGACCAGCATCCCCAATAGTTCCAGTTACATAAATACTATCTCCTGGTTTCGCTCCATTACGTTTTAGGACAGTATTTGACGGAACTAGTCCAGCAATTTGTATAGTAATAGTTAATGGGCCACGAGTGGTATCTCCACCTATTAAACTCACTTGATTAAGTTGAGCTATTTCTAATAAACCTTCACTAAATTTTTGTAGCCATACTTCATTAAATTCAGGACAAGTCAATGCTAATGTCATCCAAACTGGAGTCGCACCCATTGCTGCCATATCACTCAAATTTACAGCCAATGCTTTATAGCCAATGTCTTCAGGTTTAGTTGTTAATGGAAAATGCACATCTGCAACTAATGTATCTATCGCAGTAACAAGTTGCATATTTGGAGGAATAGTACAAACTGCGGCATCATCACCAATACCTAAATCAACATCTGGGCGTTGAGGGAATTTTGTAGCAAAATAACGGGAAATTAAATCAAATTCTGACATATTTATATATTAGTATAAGATTTGTTAATCTATTACAAACCTTATACTTTTTTTAAGATACAATCGCTAATTTTAATTTATATATGGACTATGAATTTTCCATATTTTGCAGTATAACATCTTTAACTTCTGCAATCTGGGCTTTAACTTTAATGAGAGGAGTATTGCTTTGATTAATAGCAGTATCTGGGTCTTTTAGACCATGACCAGTTAATGTACATGTAATTGTACTTCCTTCAACTATTTTACCATTATTAATATCTCTAATCGCTCCTGCAACTGAAATTGCTGATGCTGGTTCACAGAAAATACCTTCTTTTTCAGCTAATAATTTTTGAGTAACCAAAATTTCTTCATCAGTAAATTCATCGAACCAACCACCAGATTCTTGTTGAGCATTAACTGCTTTATCCCAACTCTGTGGATTACCAATCCGAATTGCAGTTGCTATTGTTTCTGGATTATCAATTGGATGACCACGCAAAAATGGAGCAGATCCACTAGCTTGATAACCGCACATCTTAGGTCGTTTATTAGTAACTCCAATGTTGAAAAATTCTGTAAAACCCATCCAATAAGCACTGATATTACCGGCATTTCCAACTGGTAAACAATGATAATCTGGAGCTTTACCAAGAGCTTCAACAATCTCAAAAGCAGCTGTTTTTTGACCTTGTAAACGATAAGGATTGATAGAATTTACAATAGTAATTGGAGCATGTTCAGCTACTTCTTTTACTAATCGCATTCCATCATCAAAATTACCTTTAATCTGAATAACCACTGCTCCGTGCATCATAGCTTGGGCTAATTTACCTTGAGCAATCTTACCATCTGGAATTAATACAAAAGCAGTTATTCCAGCTCTGGCACTATATGCTGCAGCACTAGCAGAGGTATTACCAGTAGAGGCACAAACAGTTGCTTTACTACCAGCTTCAACTGCTTTGGTAATTGCCATAGTCATACCACGGTCTTTAAATGAACCTGTAGGATTAAGACCTTCATATTTAACGTAAATATTTACATCCTTATTCAAAATCTTAGGAATGTTATGTAAACGAATTAGAGGAGTATTGCCTTCAGTTATACTAATGATTCTGGTATCGTCATGCACTGGTAGATAATCACGATATTTATCAATTAGTCCGATATAACGTGTACTTGATGCCATTGAAAGTTCCTTAAATTAATTAGCTAATGATTTTGCCAAATTTTGAGCTTGAATGCGAGCTTCTTTAGTACATTCTTCATTTTTCATACCTTCACAAGCTAGAGTTATCACAACCCAATTTCTGATGCGTAATTCTTTTAAATTTCGAGATTTAGTAGCTATAGCATTAGACTTACTAGCAAGACTAGCAGCCCGTTCCCAATCTCCTTGAGCTAAACGTACTCCAGCAAGATTATGCCAAAGTATTGGATGCTTAGGTTTAATTCGTATAGCTCGTTCAAGAATAGCTGCTGCCTGCTCGAATTCCTCTTTTTCATAATGCTCTTTGGCAGTGTTTAATAAAGATTTTACTGCATCAGTAGCATCTGTGCGTATTAAATAAGAAGAATTGGCTAAAACATTTCCAGTTATTAAGGTTAATACTAATAAAGATTTAAATAATATTTTTAATAGATTCACGGTAATCTCCTTTATATATAATTTAATACTTGAAACAAAATTATTATGTATAGTTGATAATTTCAGTTAATAATTCAACAGTATTTAGTGTTATTAAAATGAAATATGAATAATACTTTATTATATTATATATAATTTTAAGATTACCTGCATAATATTCAATTTATTTCAAGCTTAAAAAAGTTGAATAATATTTTAATTGAACACGCTTAGGACTCATTTTGCTTGTAAATATTATTAAAATAAAAATGAATGATTTTCAGCTGTAGTTTTATTATCTTGATTTTTGCCAACAATATATGGGATACGTCGTGAGCCTTTTTTCCGCCATCTAATATTATTAGGAGCTTGTGGCATAGATGTTTTAGGGCGAATTGATACAATTAAATCTCTCCAAATAACCATTGCTCCAGTACCACCACTTAATCCCATAGGTTTATTATCATCACGACCAATCCAAGTTACTGCTAAAAATTTACCACCAAAACCAGCAAACCAACTATCACGTAAATCATTACTAGTACCTGTTTTACCAGCAAGAATCATACTATCCGGCAATGTTTTAGAAACTCTACGTCCAGTTCCTTCTCGCACCGCTTGTCGTAATGCATAATTCAATAAATACACAGGTGCTTCTTCAAAGCGTTTCTTTATTTCCAAACCATAATGTTTTAAAGGTTCACCACTATGATCTAAAACTGCACGAATTGCTTGTAATGGAATACGAAAACCACCACTAGCAATAGTTTGATACATTTGAGTTACTTCTAATGGACTTAAAGCAATACTACCCAATAACATTGATGGATATCTAGTTTTGAATTCTCGTTCTATACCTAATCGTTCCAAAGTTTCATATATTTTACCTAATCCTAATGACATTCCTAAACGCACAGTAGCAAGATTATACGATTTAGAGAGAGCATAATATAATGGTACTCTACCATGAGAAATCTTGTCATAATTACGTGGCTTCCAAACTTCACCAGTATTACGATCTTCCCATTTATAAGGTCTATCATCAATCATCGTAGTTAAAGAATAACTTTTATTCCTTTCTAAAGCTGTTAAATAAACCGCTATTTTGGCTAAAGAGCCAATTGGACGAATTGCGTTAAGAGGACGATTAAAACCAGCATATTGGGAATTTTTACCATTTACTAATGCTAATACTTCACCATTTTCAACATTAGTTAAAACCATTGCACCTTGTAAATTACGAGCTTTGCGATGTCTTTTTTGTAATTTTTTCAATCCTTTAACCATAACTCTTTCACCTACTTTTTGTAGAGTAGGATTAAGAGTTGTAAAAATCTGTAGCCCTTCAGAACGCAAATCTTCTTCACGATAATCTTTATGTAATTGATGACGAACTAATCCAATAAAAGCTGGATATGGGAACTTTTCAGACATTTTTTTACTAATGTTTAATGCAGTATTTTTAGCAAGTGTAGATTCATTAGTAGAAATTTTCCCTTCTTGAACCATTAAGTTTAATACCATATTACGCCTATCCATTGCGATTTGTGGATGCAAGCGTGGATTATATGATGTGGGACCACGTATTAAACCAACTAACAGTGCTAATTGTGGTAGCTTTAATTCATTCAACGAACGATTAAAATAAAATCTAGCCGCCATTCCTATACCATGAATAGCTCTATTTCCATCTTGACCTAAAAAAACCTCATTAAAATAAGCTTCTAAAATTTGCTCTTTGCTATAGTGCCATTCTAATAATACAGACATAATAGCTTCATTTATTTTACGTTTGAAAGTTTTTTCTGGAGTTAAATAAAAATTTTTCACTAACTGTTGAGTTAAGGTACTACCACCTTGAACTACTTCACCTGACATTATATTTTCAAAAAGAGCTCGAATAGTACCACGCAAACTAACACCATAGTGACTATAAAAATTACGATCTTCCACTGAAATAATAGCATCAATTAATTGTTGTGGTACATTTTTTAACTGAACTAAAACCCGATCTTCATTGTGGGTTGGATATATTTTACCAATTAATCTTGGTTCTAAACGCAAAAGTGGTATTTGCTGATTAGTTTGTAGTTCAATAATAGATTTCACTGTACTACCAACAAAACTTACTTGAACTTTACGTGGTGACGTTGTGCCATCCCAAAATTTAAAAGCTCTAGTTTTAATTATAAATTTACTCTTACTACGCTGATATTGTCCAATTTCATAAAGTTTTTTAGAATATTGATAACCTAAAGCTTTTAGTTCTATATTTAAACTATCTGGACTTATATTACTACCACTATAAAGTTCTAATGGACTGGCATAAACCCGAGCTGGTAATGCCCAACGTTTTCCTTCAAATTGTTCACGAACTTTTACATCTATTGCACCTATATAGTTGCCAATAAATATCATTATTAATAATATAATTATCCATCTTATTTTAAAATGAAATTTTTTACGTGGAGGTGGTAAACGTTTTTTAGGAATCCTACTACGTCTACGAGGTGGTAATCTATTAGCTTCTGTGTATGTCATCGTCTTACACTATGTATTAAATTATAGTTATTACAATAAGTTATAAACTATAGTTACAGGGATACTTAAAATAAGTATTGTTATGTATTGAAAATACTTACTTTATTAATAACAGATAATTGTAAAAAAGTGAAGAACGTAATTATATTTTTTCTTATTTTTAGGCATTATTTAAAATAAATTAATTGAATATAAATTTTGTATCACTAGGTTTATATTGCAATATTATGCTATAAATGTTATTATTAATAAAACAATCATTAAGAAGATAAATATAATTACATAATTATTAATATCTCAATAATAATATAAGCAAGCATTAATAAAAAAGCACTTGACATATTTAATAAATAGAGTTAGAATGTATAATTCTGCTGTGTTAGGCTAGGATTATTATAAGATGTTTCAGAAATTCGGCTTAATTTCAGTATTAAAGAAAATTTTATTGGAGAGATGGCCGAGTGGCTGAAGGCGCTTCCCTGCTAAGGAAGTATGGGTTAAAAGCCCATCGAGGGTTCGAATCCCTCTCTCTTCGTTGTATTGAAAAGGTTTTAGTATGACTATGCGCCCGTAGCTCAGTTTGGATAGAGTACCTGGCTACGAACTAGGGGGTCGGGAGTTCGAATCTCTCCGGGCGCGCCATTTATTTTGAAAAATTAATTAAATTCCATAATGAGATGACGACAATTAATCAATTAGTGCGTAAACCACGTAAACGGCAAGTTAGTAAAAGTAATACTCCAGCTTTAGAAGGATGTCCTCAGAGACGAGGAGTTTGTACTCGGGTTTATACTACAACACCAAAAAAACCTAATTCAGCCATGCGTAAGGTAGCACGTGTACGACTCACTAATGGAATGGAAGTAACAAGCTATATAGGTGGTGAAGGTCACAATTTACAAGAACATTCGGTAGTATTGATTCGTGGTGGTCGTGTAAAAGATTTACCTGGTGTTCGTTATCATACTGTACGTGGTTCATTAGATACTTCCGGTGTTAGTTCAAGAAATCAAGGCCGTTCTAAGTATGGTACTAAAAAACCTAAGTCTTAATTTGAATGGATATATTTAATGTCGAGAAGAAGAGTTGTCGCTAAACGTGTTATTCTACCTGACCCTAAATTTGGAGATGAGACGGTTGCAAAATTCATCAATACAGTGATGAAAAACGGCAAAAAATCAGTAGCAGAAAGTATCGTGTATGGAGCTTTAGATAAAGTAGCTGAAAAGGGAAAAGGTGAAGCTTTAGAAATATTTAGTAAAGCTTTAGAGAATGTTCGTCCAGTTGTTGAAGTAAAATCACGTCGAGTTGGTGGCTCTACTTATCAAGTGCCCATAGAAGTAAGGGCTTCGCGTAGAACTACTTTAGCTATGAGATGGCTAGTAGATTCTGCAAGGAAGCGAGGTGAAAAAACTATGGGGTTACGTTTAGCAGGCGAGATTCTTGATGCTCATGAAAATAAGGGTACTGCAATAAAAAAACGTGATGATGTTCACCGTATGGCTGAAGCAAATAAAGCATTTTCCCATTTCCGATGGTAAGTTTCTTATGTCCAGTTAGTTGAAGCAGTATTCAGTAGTTTTTTGAATAACTGGATATTGTAAAATAACTTTTAAGTAAAGATAAATTAACTGAATTATGGCACGTAAAACCCCCATTGAGCATTATAGAAATATTGGTATTATGGCACACATTGATGCAGGTAAGACAACTGCAACAGAACGGATTTTATTTTATACAGGTGTGTCACATAAAATTGGGGAAGTTCACGATGGTGCTGCAACAATGGACTGGATGCCATTGGAGCAAGAGCGAGGCATTACAATTACCTCAGCAGCAACTACCTGTTTTTGGAGTGGAATGGAAAAACAGTATCCAGAGCATCGTATCAATATTATCGATACTCCGGGTCATGTAGACTTCACTATTGAAGTAGAACGTTCATTACGGGTTTTAGACGGTACGTGTGCAGTATTTTGTGCCGTTGGTGGTGTCGAACCACAATCTGAGACAGTCTGGCGGCAAGCAAATAAGTATGGTGTACCAAGATTAGCTTTTGTAAATAAGATGGATAGAGCTGGAGCTAACTTTTTACGAGTGGTTGAACAGATCAAAAAACGTTTAGCTGCGAATCCAGTACCATTACAATTGCCTATTGGAGCTGAAGATAATTTTGCTGGTGTAGTAGATTTAGTTAAGATGCGAGCAATTTACTGGGATGATTCCAGTCAAGGGGTAAAATTTTTAGAAGCAGAAATTCCAGCAGATATGCAAGATGAATGTTTGAAATGGAGAGAACATTTATTAGAATCAGTTGCAGAAATGAACGATGAACTGATGGAAAAATATCTGGATGAAGGCGATTTGTCTGTATCAGAAATTAAAATGGGAATTCGTCAGCGTACCATAGCTAACGAAATAACTCCTACATTGTGCGGTTCAGCTTTTAAAAATAAAGGCGTGCAGGCAATGTTAGATGCAGTTATTGATTATCTACCAGCTCCTTGTGATGTACCAGCAATAAAAGGAGTATTGGATGATGATAAAGATACTGAGGCAGAACGAGCTTCTAGCGATGAAGAACCATTTGCAGCGTTAGCATTTAAAGTGGCTACAGATCCATTTGTAGGGTCGTTAACTTATTTTAGAGTTTATTCAGGAATATTAAATTCTGGCGACAGTGTGTATAATCCGTTAAAAAGAAAAAAAGAACGGGTTGGTAGAATTTTACAAATGCATGCTAATACTCGTGAAGAAATAAAAGAGGTTAGAGCTGGTGATATTGCAGCAGCAGTGGGTTTGAAAGAGGTTACTACTGGTGAAACTTTATGTGATAAAAATCATATAATAACTTTAGAAAAGATGGAATTTCCAGAACCAGTAATTTCAATTGCAGTAGAGCCAAAAACCCGTTCTGATCAAGAAAAAATGGGATTATCATTATCTAAATTAGCAGCTGAAGACCCATCCTTTCGAGTTCATACTGATGAAGAAACTGGTCAAACTATCATATCAGGAATGGGGGAGCTTCATTTAGAAGTTATTATAGATCGTTTAAGACGTGAATTTGGAGTTGAAGCTAATGTTGGAGCTCCACAGGTATCTTATAGAGAAACTATTCGTAAAACAATTGATCAAGAAGGTAAGTTTGTTCGTCAATCTGGCGGTCGTGGACAATATGGTCATGTGTGGTTAAAGATAGAACCTTTGGAAGCTGGTTCTGGCTATCAATTTGTGAATGAAATAGTTGGTGGTGTAATTCCTAAAGAATATATTCCAGCTGTTGATAAAGGAATCCAAGAGCAAATGAAGAATGGTATTGTTGCAGGGTTTCCAATGGTTGATGTAAAAGTAACTTTGTTTGATGGTTCTTATCACGAAGTTGATTCTAATGAGATGGCATTTAAAATTGCTGGTTCTATGGGTTTTAAAGAAGGAGCAAGAAAAGCTAATGCGGTATTATTAGAACCAATTATGGCAGTAGAGGTAGTAACCCCAGAAGACTATATGGGTGATGTGATGGGAGATTTAAACCGTCGGCGTGGGATTTTACAAGGAATGGATGATTTGCCTACTGGTAAAGTTATTCAAGCAGAAGTCCCTTTAGCTGAAATGTTTGGTTATGCAACTGATTTGCGTTCTTTAACTCAGGGTCGTGCTAATTATACAATGCAGTTTAATTGTTACAATGAAGCCCCAAGTAGTATTGCTGAAGCAGTAATTAAAAAGACAAATTAAAGAGAAGAATTATGGCTACAATGGTTAATCAACGTATTCGGATTCGTTTGAAAGCTTTTGATTATAAGTTAATTGATCAGTCGGCACGAGAGATTGTGGAAACAGCAAGACGTACTGGAGCTAGATTGCGCGGACCTATTCCATTGCCGACAAAAAAAGAGAAATTTACTGTTTTGATTTCACCACATGTTAATAAAGATGCTCGTGATCAATATGAAATCCGGACTCACAAACGTTTATTAGACATTATTGATCCTACTGATAAAACAGTTGATTCTTTAATGAAATTAGACTTGGCTGCTGGGGTTGAAGTACAAATTAAACTTAATTAATAGTTTGAGTTTCATAAAGGATATTAAATTATGATGGTTGTGGGGCAAAAACGTGGAATGACACGAATCTTCTCTGAGGATGGTCAATCTATACCAGTATCAGTGATTTCGGTTTCACCTAACCGTATTACTCAGATTAAGTCAATTGCTAAAGAAGGTTATGACGCAGTACAAGTTACTTGCGGAACTCATAAAGTTGCTAAACTTAATAAACCAACTAAAGGCCATTTAGCCAAAGCTAATGTGGAAGAGGGTCGTCATTTCTGGGAGTTTAGAATTGATGATGATAAAACATTTAAATTAGGCCAAAGTATTGGGGTTGATATTTTTATCCAAGGTCAGAAAGTTGATGTGACTGGTTTAACTAAAGGTAAAGGTTTTGCTGGTGTTATAAAGAGATATAACTTTAAAATGCAGGATGCTACACATGGTAATTCCTTGTCGCATAGGTCAGCAGGTTCTATTGGTCAAAACCAAACTCCTGGGCGGGTTTTTAAAGGTAAAAAAATGGCTGGTCATATGGGAAATGTCCGTTGTACTACATTAAATTTGGAAATTATCCGAATAGATATAGATAGGCAATTATTATTAGTTAAAGGTGCAATCCCAGGGGCTCCAGGTGGCGACGTATTTATTCGTTCAGCTATTAAAATGAAAAATGCTAAGGCATAAATATTCACTAAATTTAAAGAATAAAGACAATGCAGTTAAGTTTAAGTGGGACACAAGACAGTATTATAGATGTATCTGATGAAGTGTTTAACAAAGAGTTTAATGAACCTTTGATACATCAAGCAGTGACATGTTATTTAGCTGGTGGTCGTGCTGGTACGAAAGCTCAGAAGAATCGTTCTCAGGTAAAAGCAACTGGTAGCAAACCTTGGCGACAAAAAGGTACTGGGCGAGCTAGAGCTGGTAGTGTAGCTAGTCCATTATGGAGAGGCGGTGGTGTTACTTTTGCTGCTACACCAAGAAATTATTCTCAAAAAATAAATAAAAAGATGTATAGGGGTGCTTTACGTTCTATTTTATCTGAATTATTAAGACAAGAACGTTTGTTAGTAGTCGATGATTTTTCATTTGATAGTTCTAAGACTGCGTCATTATTAGAATATTTAAAACGTCTTGAATTAGATAAGAAACAAATACTAATTGTTACTCCAGAAAAAAATACAAATTTGAGTTTAGCATCACGGAATATTTATTATTTAAATGTAGTTCAAATGATTGGAATTAATCCAGTAAATCTGATTCAATCAAAACAAGTGTTAACTAATATTGCAACAATTAGAGAATTAGAAAAGAGGTTAGCAATATGAATCAAGCACGTTTGATGAAGGTTTTAATTACTCCACATATTTCTGAGAAAGCTACTACTTTATCTGATAATAAACAACAGTTTGTTTTTAAGATATTGAAAGATGCAACTAAAAAAGAAGTTAAGCAAGCAGTAGAATTACTATTTAATGTTAAAGTTAAAGCAGTACGTGTCTGTAATGTCAAAGGAAAACGTAAAATTTTTGGCAAGATTCAAGGAAAACGTGCAGATTGGAAAAAAGCTTATGTAGGTTTGATGCCTGGGTTTGATATTAGCTTTAGAGATGCTGAATAACATTAAAATTTTAAACTTTAAATATACTAATTATTATGGCTCTCATTAAAACTAAACCGACTTCACCTGGACGTAGGTTTGTAGTTAAAGAAGATAACTCTGAACTTCATAAAGGTTCTCCACATAAATCTTTACTTAGTAAAAAAACTAGGACTAGTGGACGCAATAATCACGGACGTATAACAGTTAGACACCGTGGTGGTGGACATAAGCAACATTATCGTATAATTGATTTTAAACGTAATAAAGACGGTATTCCAGCTAAAATAGAACAACTAGAATATGATCCTAATCGTAGTGCAAATATAGCTTTATTATTATATAATGATGGTGAACGTCGTTATATTATTGCACCAAAGGATGTCAAAGCAGATGATATAATTATCTCAGGCAGTCATGTGCCTGTAAAATCAGGTAATTGTATGCCATTACGTAGTATACCTATGGGAACTTTAGTTCATTGTATAGAATTAAAACCAGGTAAAGGAGCTCAGATAGCTCGTAGTGCTGGCAATTATGCTCAAATAGTAGCTCGTGAAGATCGGTATGCAACTTTACGTTTACGTTCTGGCGAAGTTCGTAAAATATCAGTTGATTGTAGAGCGACTTTAGGAGAAGTAGGTAATTCAACTCATAGCCTTATCTCATTGGGTAAAGCTGGTGCAAAAAGATGGCGTGGCATTCGGCCTACTGTTCGTGGTGTTGCTATGAACCCAGTAGATCATCCTCATGGTGGTGGTGAAGGTCGTAGTTCTGGTGGAAGACATCCTGTTACTCCTTGGGGTTTCCCAACCAAAGGTGCTAAAACCCGTACGAATAAACGTACTTCTAAGATGATTATTCGTCGTCGTTAAAATATTAAAGGTTTAAAAATATGCCACGTTCAATTAAAAAAGGACCTTTTGTTGATTTACATCTATTGAGTAAAGTTGAAAAATCTATAGCTACTAGAAATAAGCGTCCAATAAAGACCTGGTCGCGTCGTTCTATGGTTATTCCGGAAATGGTTGGTTTGACTATGGCTATTCATAATGGACGCCAACATATTCCAGTATTTGTCACCGAAAATATGGTTGGACATAAGTTAGGTGAATTTGCGACAACTCGAACTTATAGAGGCCACCAAACAGGTGATAAGAAGAGCAAAAAATAATGGAAACTGTTTCTTTACATAAGTATATACGAATGTCTGCTCAAAAGGGACGTTTAGTTGCTGACCAGATCCGTGGGTTGCCAGTTGAACGAGCCTTGAATTTATTAAAATTTAGTAAACAAAAAGCAGCTAAGTTAATTAAAAAAACATTAGATAGTGCTATTGCTAATGCTGAGAATAATCAAGGCATAGATATAGATGAATTACATATATCTGCAATATATATTAATGAAGGGGCAACCCTTAAACGTATGCGGCCACGTGCTAAAGGACGTGGCAACCGTATTCTAAAACGCACCAGCCACATTACAGTTATAGTCTCTGACTTGAGTTGAGTTTATTATGGGTCAAAAAGTACATCCAATAGGAATTCGTCTAGGAATTATAAAAGACTGGTCATCAAAATGGTATGCTAGTGGAAGAAACTATGCTGAATACCTAAATGTTGATCTAAAAGTTAGAAACTTTATCAAACAGGAATTAAAGCAAGCTTCCGTTGGTAAAGTACGAATTGAACGTCCAGCTCGTAATGCTCGTATCATTATTCATACTGCCCGCCCTGGTATTGTAATTGGGAAAAAAGGTGAAGATATTGATAAGTTAAGGACAAAAATAACTAAAATGATGGGTATACCTGTACACATAAGTGTAGAAGAAATCCGTAAACCAGAAGTTGATGCTCATTTAGTAGCAATGAATATAGCTCAGCAGTTAGAACGAAGAATAATGTTTAGACGAGCTATGAAGAGAGCAGTAGGTAATGCTATGCGATTAGGTGCTCAAGGAATTCGTATAAATGTGAGTGGACGTTTGAATGGAGCTGAGATTGCACGAAAGGAATGGTATAGAGAAGGACGAGTGCCTTTACATACTTTACGTGCGGATATAGATTATGGCTTTGCTGAATCTCATACCACTTATGGAATTATTGGTATTAAGGTGTGGATTTTTAAAGGCGAAATTATTGGTAAGCAAGATTAATTATGTTACAACCTAAGCGAACAAAATTTAGAAAACAAATGAAAGGCCACAATCGAGGCAATGCTCAACGTGGTAATAAAATTAGTTTTGGTGAATTTGGCCTTAAATCTACAGGTCATGGACGGATTACTGCTCGGCAGATTGAATCAGCTCGTAGAACTATTACTAGATATGTGAAACGTGGTGGTAAATTATGGATTCGAATGTTTCCAGATAAACCAATCAGCAAAAAACCCTTAGAAGTTCGTATGGGCAAGGGAAAAGGTAATGTAGAATATTGGGTAGCTTTAGTTCAACCAGGTAGTGTGTTGTATGAAATTGAGGGAGTTAGCGAAGAAGTGGCTAGAGAAGCATTTCGTTTGGCTGCCTCTAAATTATCTGTGCAAACTACCTTTGCAACCAGAGTGATAATGTGATGGAAGCTAGGGAACTACGCACTAAGGCTGTCAGTGAATTAAATACTGAATTATTGGAATTGTTAAGAGAACATTTTAGCTTACGAGTACAAAAAGCTAATGGTCAGCTTAATAGACACACTCGGTTACGTAGTGTAAGGCGAGATATTGCCAGAGTAAAAACGGTTATTAATGAAAAAAGGACCGCTTAAGTTATGGATAAACAAAAGGTAAAAGTATCTCATGTTGGCCGTGTAACTAGCAGTTCAATGGATAAAACTATTACTGTGCTAGTTGAACGTAAAGTGAAACATCCTAAGTATGGAAAATATATTAAACGTTCGACTAAATTACATGCTCATGATGAAGAACAAATGTGTGGAGTGGGTGATATTGTTGAAATTATTCAATGTCGTCCTTTATCTAAAACTAAGAGTTGGCGATTAGAACAAATAGTTAGGAAAAGCTCTTCAATCATATAGAATAATGGTATTTAGATTTTTTCCGTAAGATTAGCTTACAAATGCTTAGATAATCAAGTTGTTTATTTAGCAAATAATCTTAATCATTGACAAAAAATGAATAACTTTGTTATTTAAACAATGGATGTTCCACTCAATTAGAATCATGATTATAATTTTTAAAAATATTGAGAAAAAGCTATGATACAAATGCAAACTATACTAGATGCAGCTGATAATAGTGGAGCAAAAAAACTTAAATGTATTAAAATTTTAGGTGGCTCACATCGGCGTTATGCTAATATAGGAGATGTTATTAAAGTTAGTGTAAAAGAAGCAATTCCACGTAGCAAAGTTAAAAAAGGTGAAATTTATCAAGCATTAGTAGTTAGAACTTGTAAAGGTGTAAGACGGCCAGATGGTTCTTTAATTCGTTTTGATGGTAATGCCGCTGTTTTGCTTAATAATCAATCCCAGCCTATAGGTACTCGTATTTTTGGGCCAGTTACTCGTGAATTGAGAAATGAAAAATTTATGCGGATTGTTTCTCTTGCCCCAGAAGTTCTTTGATGAGGTAGGTAATAAATGAGAAAAATAAGAACAGGCGATGAAATTATAGTTATTGCTGGCAAAGATAAAGATAAATTAGGAAAAGTTGTTCGAGTTGTAAAAAATGATAGAATCGTGGTTGAGAATATCAATCTAGTTAAACGTCATACTCGGCCTAATCCAATGCAAAATATTGCTGGAGGCATTATTGATAAAGAGATGCCAATTCATATTTCTAATGTTGCCTTAGTCAATCCAACCACTAATAAAGCAGACCGAGTTGGATTTAAATATCTTGAGGATGGAACTAAGGTACGTTATTTTAAGTCAACTGATGAAGTGATTACTGAATAATGGCAAGATTACACACATATTACCAAGAAACTATTGTGCCTGAGTTAGTACAACAGTTTAAATATAAAAGTGTTATGCAAGTTCCTAAATTGATTCAAATTACCATAAATATGGGTTTAGGAGCTGCTGTTGCAGACAAGAAAATAATTGAGCGAGCTGTCTCTGATATGACTAGTATTGCTGGTCAGAAACCAGTAGTTACTAAAGCCCGCAAATCTATTTCTAATTTTAAAGTACGTGAAGGTTGGCCAATTGGTTGTAAGGTTAACTTAAGACGGACTTATATGTATGAATTTTTGGATAGGCTTGTTAGTATTGCTATTCCAAGAATTAGAGACTTTCGAGGTTTTTCTGATAAAGCGTTTGATGGAAGAGGTAATTATACTTTAGGAATAAAGGAACAGATTATTTTTCCAGAAATAGATTATGATAAGATTGATGCTATTCGAGGAATGGATATTACACTTACTACTTCGGCCAATACAGATGAAGAAGGTCGTGCCTTACTTAAAGCTTTTAACTTTCCATTAAAATAATTCGATATTTATTATGGCAAAACTTTCTGTTATTAATCGAGAAGCAAAACGCTTACGAACAGTAAAAAAATACGCTGCTAAGAGAGCTGAATTAAAAAAAATTATCAGTGATCAAAGTATAAGTTTTAATGAACGAGAAGTTGCAAAACGCAAATTTCAATCTTTACCACGTGATGCTAGTCCATGTCGTATTCGCAATCGATGTCAAATAACTGGGCGTCCTCATGGTTATTATAGGAAATTTGGATTAGGACGGAATAAATTAAGAGAAGCAGCAATGCAAGGATTTATTCCTGGTTTGACTAAATCAAGTTGGTAATATATCTCGCAACAATTTAAAATAATTGTAAATTTTAGCATTATTGATAAATTCACAGTTCAGCAGTAATGTAAGTTAACATTTATAGAGAATTATAAGTATGAGTATGTCTGATCCTATTGCTGATATGTTAACACGTATTCGCAATGCACAATCTTGTAACTTTAAACAAGTGGAAATGCCATCATCTAAAATAAAACTAGCAATTGCTAAATTATTACAAGATGAAGGTTATATTACTAGTTTTAGTGCAACTATAGAAACAAAACCAATATTAACTATAGATTTGAAATATTATGAAGGGAAGCCGGTTATTAGTTTATTAAAACGGTTTAGTAGACCTGGATTACGAATTTATAAAAAGAAGGATGAATTACCTAAGGTGTCAGGAGGGTTGGGAGTAGCTGTTATTTCTACCAATAGAGGAATAATGACAGATCGGCAAGCACGTAGCCTAGACCAAGGTGGTGAAGTTTTGTGTTTAGTCGCTTAAATAATTAATATTTAATGGTAATTTACGAAATGTCAAGAATTGCAAAAAAACCAATTATTTTTCCTACTGGGGTTGAAGTATCTTTAGATAATCAAGCACTTTCAATTAAAGGTAAGAATGGTCAACTACAACAAAATATACATATGGATGTAGAAATAAGCCTATCTAATAATACCTTAACTTTTGCACCTAGAACCAAAAATGCTGTAGCTATGGCTGGGACTATGCGTGCGATAGTCAATAATATGGTGGAAGGAGTATCTAATGGTTTTGAAAAAGGGTTAAATTTAGTTGGAGTTGGTTATAGGGCTCAATTAGAAGGTAAAAATCTTAATCTTACTTTAGGTTTTTCACATCCAATAAAGTTTGCTATCCCTGATGGAGTTACTATAGAAACTCCAACTCAAACTGAAGTATTAGTTAAGGGAATAGATAAACAACAAGTTGGGCAGGTAGCAGCTAATATAAGGTCTTTTCGTCCGCCAGAACCATATAAAGGTAAAGGAGTTAAGTATTCGGATGAAATTATTATAAGAAAAGAAGCTAAGAAGAAATAATATGGATAAAAAAAATGCTCGTTTGCGACGGAGTCGTCGTACCCGTGCCAAAATTAAATCTCAAGGAGCTACTAGGTTATGTGTTTATAAAACTCCTAAGCATATTTATGCACAAATTATTACTCCGGATGGTTCCAAAGTTCTTGCCAGTGCTTCTACTGTAGACAAAGAAGTTAAAGAAATTATTGCTTTTGGTGGTAATATAGCAGCGGCAACTGTGGTGGGTAAAACTATTGCTCTACGAGCTAAATCAGTTGATATTGAACAAGTAAGTTTTGATCGTTCTGGTTTTAAGTTTCATGGCCGAATAAAGGCTTTGGCTGATACTGCTCGTGAAAATGGTCTAAAGTTCTGATTATAATAAATTGAATATATTATGGCAAATTACGAATTTCAACGAACTAAAAATGATGAGTTTGTAGAGAAGTTGGTGGCAGTGAACAGAGTAGCTAAAGTAGTTAAAGGTGGACGAATTTTTAGTTTTACTGCGTTAACGGTTGTAGGTGATGGTAAAGGAAGAGCTGGTTATGGATATGGTAAAGCTCGTGAAGTTCCATTAGCCATTTCCAAAGCAATGGAAAATGCTCGTAAAAATATGTATAATGTTGATCTAAATGGGGTGACTTTACAATATCCTATTACATCTGAACATGGTGCTGCTAAAGTTTATATGCAACCAGCTTCCAGTGGAACTGGAATTATTGCTGGTGGTGCGATGCGAGCAGTCTTTGATGTATTGGGTGTACGTGATGTCTTAGCTAAGACTATTGGTAGCTCTAATCCTAAAAATGTAATACAAGCTATGTTTAAAGGTCTTGTTAAAATGGCGAATCCAGAATCAGTAGCAGCCAAACGTGGTAAAACTGTTGAAGAGATTTTAAGTTATGACAAAAAAGATTAAAGTTACCCAATTAGGTAGCTCATTCGGTCGCATTCCAAAACATAGAGCTTGTGTTGCTGGTCTTGGATTACGCAAACGTCATCATACAGTATATGTTGAAGATACTCCGGCTAATCGTGGTATGATTAATAAGGTTGCTTATTTATTAAAGGTGGAAGAATGTACCTAAATACTATAAAACCTGCAGCTGGCTCTAAAAAAGCAGCTAAACGTGTTGGACGTGGTATTGGCAGTGGATTAGGTAAAACTTGTGGTAGAGGTCATAAAGGACAACATTCCAGGTCTGGCGGTTTTCATAAAGTTGGGTTTGAAGGTGGTCAAATGCCTTTACAAAGACGTTTACCAAAGGTTGGTTTTTCTTCTCGTACTGCTAAATTAACTGCTGAGGTTCGTTTGCATGAGTTAGAATTAGTTAAAGATGATAAGATTTCTTTAGAAGCTTTAAAAACCGCTCGTGTTATTAAACAACATTTTAAGTATGTGAAGATTATTGCTACTGGTGAAATAACTAGAGCTTTAAATATTCAAGGTATAACTTGTACCGCTGGAGCTCGTTCCGCTATTTTAAAAGCTGGTGGCTCAATTGAGGAATAAAGCTGGTGGCTATAAATAATGGGTTGGAACTTGGAAAATTTGGACGTTTAACTGAACTAAAACAACGGCTTCTGTTTGTATTGGGAGCTATAGTAGTATTTCGGATTGGTACGTTTATACCGGTACCTGGAATTGATCCAGTTGCTT
Source organism: Thioploca sp. (assembly GCA_030627235.1). Lineage (GTDB taxonomy): Bacteria > Pseudomonadota > Gammaproteobacteria > Beggiatoales > Beggiatoaceae > DRQV01. The sequence goes on along the minus strand of DAOUSL010000010.1, from coordinate 14,184 downwards.
TAGCAGCTATGTTTGAAGAACAACGTGGTACTATCTTAGATATGTTTAACATGTTCTCTGGTGGTGCATTAGAACGTTTTTCTGTATTTGCTATTGGTATAATGCCTTATATTTCAGCTGCTATTATTATGCAGTTGATGACGGCAGTACATCCTAAACTAGAACAGCTAAAAAAAGAAGGCGAGTCAGGCCGACGCAAAATTACGCAATATACTCGTTATGGTACTTTGGGATTAGCTACCTTTCAGGCTACTGGAGTTGCAATTGCATTAGAAAGCCAAAGTGTAGTTATTGACCCTGGTCTTGCATTTAGAGTTACTGCTATTATGACACTAGTTACTGGAGCTATGTTTATCATGTGGTTAGGTGAACAGATGACAGAACGTGGTATTGGTAATGGTATCTCTATTATTATTTATGCTGGTATTGTTGCAGGATTACCTTCTGCAATTGGTGGTTCATTAGAATTAGCTCGTACTGGACAATTGCATATTTTAACTGTGTTAGTATTGTTTTCTGTAGTTCTAATGGTAACAGCATTTGTAGTATTTGTTGAACGTGGTCAAAGACGTGTAACGGTAAATTATGCTAAACGGCAGGTGGGTAATAAACTATATGCCGGTCAAAGTAGCCATCTACCACTAAAAATGAATATGGCAGGTGTGATTCCACCAATTTTTGCTTCTAGTATTATCTTATTTCCAGCAACTTTAGCTGGTTGGTTTGGTAGTGCTGAAGGTATGACTTGGCTAAAAGATGTATCTCAAGCTATATCACCAGGACAGCCTTTATATGTAATGTTTTATGCAGTAGCTATCATATTTTTCTGCTTTTTTTACACGGCTTTGACTTTTAATCCTAGAGATATCGCAGATAATTTAAAAAAATCAGGGGCTTTTGTTCCAGGTGTTAGACCAGGATTACAAACTGCTGAATATTTAGATACAGTTATGTCTAGATTAACCTTAGCTAGTGCTATTTATGTAACTGCTGTATGTTTATTACCAGAATTCTTAATTCTTAAATGGAATGTACCTTTTTATTTTGGAGGTACTTCTTTATTAATCATTGTAGTTGTCACAATGGATTTTATGTCCCAAGTACAAGCTCATCTAATGTCACATCAATATGAAGGACTGATGAAAAAAGCTAATTTAAAAGGGCATGGACGTGGTTTATAAATTATGAAAGTAAGAGCTTCTGTTAAGAAAATTTGTCGAAATTGTAAAATTATTCGTCGCCATGGCAAAGTTAGAGTTATTTGTGTAGATAAACGACATAAACAACGCCAAGGTTAAAAATAATTCTTGTGTTTAATTCTGGTTCATTATTAAATATTAAGAATTAAAAATTAGATAGGATTATTATGGCTCGTATAGCTGGTATTAATATCCCAGTACACAAACATATAGTTATTGCTTTAACTTCCATTTATGGAGTTGGTTCAGTTTTAGCCCAACGTATTTGTGAGGCAACTAAAATTGTCCCTAGTACCAAAGTGAAAAACTTAAAAGATAAAGAACTTGAGCGTTTGCGTACTGAGGTTGCTAAATATAATATTGAAGGTGATTTGCGTCGTGAGATTGCAATGAACATAAAACGTTTAAAGGACTTAGGTTGTTATCGTGGTATTAGGCATCGGCGTGGTTTACCATTACGTGGTCAACGCACTCGTACTAATGCTCGTACTCGTAAAGGTCCTAGAAGACCAATTAAGAAGAAATAAGTCGGATTAACATATGCCAAAAGCACAACGACAACGTAAAAAAGTTAAAAAGAACATTACAGATGGAATTGCCCATGTACATGCTTCTTTTAATAATACCATTATTACTATCACCGATCGTCAAGGTAACTCACTGGGTTGGGCGACTGCTGGAGGTAGTGGATTTAGAGGCTCTCGTAAAAGTACGCCTTTTGCTGCTCAGATAGCAGCAGAAAAAGTTGGTAATATTGTTAAAGATTTCGGTGTCAAAAACTTGGATGTACGGATTAAAGGACCAGGACCAGGACGTGAATCAGCAGTTCGTTCCCTTAATGCAAATGGTTTTAAAATTACTTCCATTACTGATGTGACCCCAATTCCACACAATGGATGTCGTCCACCCAAAAGACGCAGAGTATAATAACTTAGAGAGATAATATGGCAAGATATCTTGGCCCTAAATGTAAACTAAGTCGACGTGAACAGACTGATTTATTACTGAAAAGTCGTGCTCGTAGCCTTGATTCAAAATGTAAATCTGAGAAGTTGCCAGGTCAGCATGGTGATAAACGACAACGTTTGTCTGATTATGCAGTCCAGCTACGTGAAAAACAAAAATTGCGTCGCTTGTATGGAATCTTGGAAAAACAATTTCATGGTTATTATGTAAAAGCTAACCAAAAATCTGGTTCGACTGGTGAAAATTTGTTGAAATTACTTGAATGTCGTCTGGATAATGTAGTTTATCGGATGGGATTTGGAGTTACTAGAGCTGAAGCTAGACAGTTAGTGAGTCATAAAGCTATTTTAGTCAATGAAAAATCAGTCAATATACCATCATATCAAGTTGGTTCTAGTGATGTTGTTAGAATTCGAGATAAAAGTTGTGAACAATTACGTATTAAAGCAGCTTTAACTAGTTCTAAGGAATATGGTTTTCCTGAATGGGTTGAAGTTGACATTAATAAAATGAGCGGCATTTTTAAAACGATTCCAGAACGTCAAGAATTACCAAATGACATTAATGAACAGCTTGTTGTAGAGTTGTATTCTAAGTAAATTGGATACGCAAGTATGCTAATGGATTTCTTAAAACCTCGTATTGTTGATGTTGAATATATCAGCGATACAATTGCTAAAATAACATTAGAACCTTTAGACCGTGGTTTCGGATATACCTTAGGTAATGCATTGAGACGGGTTTTGTTATCTTCTTTGCCAGGTGCTGCTGTAACTGATGTGAAAATTGAAGGTGTATTGCACGAGTACTCTGCCATTGAAGGTGTGCAGGAAGATGTAACGGATATCTTATTGAATTTAAAAGGTGTTGCTTTTCGTATGTTAGGAGAACGTTCTCAGGTATCTTTGCAATTAACTAGTCAAGGACCTGGGGTTATATGTGCTGATGATATTACTTTAGAACATGATATTGAAATTGTAAATCCAGAGCATGTCATAGCGAATATAACGAAAGATAGTAAGTTGGATATGACTTTAAAGATTATGGAAGGTCGTGGTTATCAACCTGCTAATCAACGTTCTGCTACTGAAGAAGATAATGACAGTCCAATTGGCACCTTAAAATTAGATGCTTCTTTTAGCCCAGTTTTACGAGTAGCTTATCAAGTAGAAAGTGCTAGAGTTGAACAACGTACTAATTTAGATAAACTTATTATTGAATTGGAGACTAATGGTTCTATTGACCCAGAAGCTGCAATCAAAACTGCTGCAACTATTTTACAAGATCAATTGGCAGTAATTGTTGATCTAGAAAATCGTGTTGAACCGGAAGAAGATATTGAAAAGAATGAAATCGATCCCGTTTTATTGCGACCAGTAGATGAGTTAGATTTAACTGTACGTTCTGCTAACTGTTTAAAAGCTGAGAGTATTTTCTATATAGGTGATTTGATTCAAAAAACTGAATCTGACTTATTGAAAACTCCTAATCTTGGTAAAAAATCTTTAACTGAAATTAAGGATATATTGGCAACCCGCGGCTTATCATTGGGAATGCGTTTAGAAGATTGGCCACCTCCTAATCTTCATAATGAAGAATCTGACGGTTCTTAATTATATAATTACAGGATAAAATTATGCGTCACCGTCATGCGGGAAGACAATTAAATAGGAATAGTAGTCATAGAAAGGCTATGTTTAAAAACATGTCTGTTTCTTTACTAGATCATGAGCTTATTAGAACTACTTTACCTAAAGCTAAAGAATTACGTTGTGTTGTAGAACCTTTGATTACTTTATCTAAAGAAGATAGTGTTTCCAAACGTCGTCTTGCTTTTGCTAGACTGCGTGATAGATCAATAGTTACTAAATTATTTAATGAATTAGGTCCCCGTTATAAGGAACGTCCAGGAGGATATTTACGAATTCTTAAATGTGGTTTTAGGACTGGAGATAAAGCTCCTATGGCTATTGTAGAATTAGTAGATCGACCTCAGCTAGAAGAAGCTGAAGAATAGTAGTATAATTCTGTGGGAAAATTAGTTTTCCCACGAGTTCTAAAAAGTTTCTTTCCTATTTCTTAAATTCAAAGTTAAACTCTCTAAATTCAGTAAATAATTCATCTGGTATAGGCAATGGAGATGCATTTTGTACTGCTAATATTGCAGAATTATCAAATGCAACATTACCACTACTAGTGACTACTGCAACATTTTTCACCATTCCTCCCATTTGTAAATTAATTTTTATTATACAAGATAACCCACCATAAAAACCTCGAGGCCGTATCCAATATTGAGGTAACTTATTTTGTAGAAGTTTTATAGTTGCCTGAATTTGTTCTTTATCTTGTTTTTCTATCTTCTTAGCAACTGTTGCAGTATTTTTAATTTTTTTAGCATGTTGTTGTAAAGCTTTTTGCTCCCTTTTTAAACGTTTTTCTTTAGCCTGTTTCCGTTCTATTGCTAACTCTGTTTTTAAACGAGCTAGTTCCTTAGATTTTTTGCGTTCTTTAGTTAGTTTTTTTGCCTCAATTGCCTTTTGTTCGAGAACTTTATTTAAGATGGCTTGTTCTTGTATTTTTTTTCTTTCAGTTTTATTAAGTAGTTTTTCTATAGAAACAATTTTTTTTTCAATCTGACGTTTTTTTAATTCGGTATCTTGTTTGATAACTGGTTTATCTATAATATTTTTATTTACTATAATATTAGTTTCATCCACAATAGCCGCTGGCATAATATCTTTTAATACTGGTGGAAGTGGTTCTGGTTGATTTAATGTACTAAAAAATATTAGTGATAAAAATAATACATTAATAATAACTGCTTTAATTAGTGCTATTGTTTGCATTACTCAATTTTTCTCGTTCTTGACGAACTCTTTTTAGTTCAAGTTCAGCTTGTGATCGATGTTGTTTTAATTTATCTAATTGCTTTTGTTCCTCATGTTGTTGAATAGTTAAGGTCTTTATATATTCTTGATCTTGACTCTTAATATATTTATATTCTTCTTGTTTTTGTTCTAAAATCTGTTGTCTATATTTCTGAGTAGCAGCTGTAATTATTTTATTTCTTTGTAAACGTTCGATTTCTTCAGCTACAGCTGTGTTGTCCATCAATTTTTGTTCAACAATTTGTGGAGATTTTGATAAATCAGTATTAAATAATATGATTACTATCAATATTCCCAATAATAATATAGCTTTAAAAAATGCGATAAATTTATCTGTTAACATTTTTCTGAATTTTGGTTAATAAGCCTACTTTTTTTATTCCAGCTTCCCGTAGAATGGACATTAATTTTACTATTTTTCCATAACTTAAACGATGGTCTCCTTTAATTAACACTTGTGAATCAGTAATAAAACTGGTCAAAGCTACTACTTTAATTAGTAATTGATTAGTATTCAAAGGCTGTTCCTCATCATTTAAAAATAGTTGGCTTTTGGAATTTATGGTAATGATTATAAAGTTTATATTTTCAGTTTCAATAGTTTCTGCTTGTTTGACTGCTGGTAATTCAACTTCAACACTACGGGTTAATAATGGTGAAGTTATCATAAAAATAATCAATAGTACCAACATTACATCTATGTATGGTACAACATTCATTTCTGCCATATGGCGACGACGTTTACGATAGTGCATTTTGAGTTTTACGCTGTAAAATACCAAGCAATTCGTCTAAAAAAGTGTCATAACTAGTAATTAATCTATCTATATCATCATTATAACTATTGTAAGCCATAACTGCTGGAATTGCGACAAATAACCCCATAGCTGTAGCAATCAATGCCTCAGAAATACCAGGAGCTATCATAGCAAGAGTAATTTGTTGTTGACTACCAAGTGCATGAAATGAGTTCATAATCCCCCACACAGTACCAAATAAACCAATATAAGGACTTACTGAGCCAATAGTTGCCAAAGCCGCTAATTCTGATTCTAATTCACCTATCTCACGACGTAATACTATTTGCATAGCTCGTTTGGTGTTTTCAACTAAGCTATCAGAATTAGCACGTGATTTCAAAAATTCAGCATAACCAGCCACAAAAATTTTCTCTATTCCAACTGCTTCGTTACTACGAATATGATTATATAACACATTTAAATCTTTATTTCTCCAAAATATTTCTTCAAAGTTATTTACTGTGTTACGTATATTTTTTAAATAACGACTTTTATAAAAAATTAAAGTCCATGAATATAAAGAAATAAATAGTAATAATAACATGACTATTTGTACCAACAAACTGGCTTCAAGGATTAATTTTACTAACGATAGCTCATTCATTTTAATTTGGACTCATTTTTAATAAATAAGAATTATATATGTTTTGAAAAATTAAATAAAACATTGGACCTAAAGCGGCTAGAGGATTTACAAAATTTAAAGCAATCCAAATCATAAACATAGTATTTTTTTGCCCTAATGATTGACTAGTTTCTCGATAATATTGTTTTTTTCCAATTAATGTTCCCAAATAAAAATTAATAATACACAATAACATAGCAACAGTAGCAATTGCGATAATTGTAATAATTGGTGTAGTTGCTGATTCAATAAATATGTAATGAGAAGATTTTGCTGTAGCCAAATATAAAGATGTTAACCACAAATAAAAAAAAATATTTGAATTAAGTTTTATCTTCTTAAAACTAACAATTTTAGCAAGTAAAAAAGGTAATATAACAACTGTTAAGGTGGAAAACAACATATTTTTAACTGAGATATTTTCCACTGTGGTTATTAATGGCAAAAAAAATGGGATGGAGATAGCTACTAAACAATTAGTCAATACTACTGCTGAAACTACATAATTTACATCCTTTTTTAGCAATCTAATCATTACTGGTGCTGCTGTTGCGGTTGGAGTAATCCCAATAAGGAATGCTATCACTGCAATATCTTTATTTATAAAACTAATTAAATAATATGCTGAAAAAGATATACCAAGCATAGCGAAAAAAATATATATAATTCCTAAGTATGTATTTATTGTTCCAGTGAATTTTGCTTCCAAAAAAATGAAGAACAACATTAACATAATAATATATTTGATTAAGAATGAATATATATGACCTTGATTAAATAGTAAACCAAAAATTATTATCCCAAATAAATAGAAAGATTGTCGATGCATTGATATGTAATTGTAATTTTAGAGATATACTTATCTTACTTAGGTTTCGGGAAATCCGCTATGCTCCATTCCCGAAACAACCATTGGTGAAGGTTTTGTACTTATGGTGATATTTTATATACTATGTTATCTCATTACAAGCTAAATATTTTTTATCGTACGACAGAACTAAGAATAAATTGGCTAAAAGTATCTTAAAGAAAACTATAAGCCATTTCAGCTTGCTTAAGTTTTTAGATTGATATTACACCTAAAAAAAGATAAAATAGTTATCCAGTGTGATAAGACATGGTCTCTTGTCATAAATAATAAAATTTAAATATTATTAATTGATGTTACGCAAATAATTTTCAAAATATTTAATAAATAATGACATTTATCACATAAACATGCCTAGTAAAAAAAACAATTATACTTGTCAGAAATGTGGATATAACACCCCTAAATGGGCTGGAAAATGTCCTGATTGTGGAGAATGGAATACCTTAGAAGAAACTATCGTAGAAGAGGTTGTAAATAAGAATAAATATAAAATAAATTATAGTGGTACTAAAGCTGATATATGTTTATTAGGTTCAGTAAAAGTATCAGAACAGATTCGTATTTCAACTAATTTAACTGAATTGGATCATGTTTTAGGAGGTGGATTAGTTCCGGGTTCTGTGATTTTAATAGGTGGTGATCCAGGTATTGGTAAATCCACCTTACTGCTACAAACTCTAGCCAAACTTAGTGAAAATCACGTTTATTCCCCTTTATACGTCACTGGTGAAGAGTCTCCACAACAAGTTAGTTTACGAGCTAAACGTTTAGGTCTAGATGTTACAAACTTGAAATTATTAACTGAAACTAATATTGAAATAATTCTAAATACTGCTCAAGACGAACAACCAAAAATCATGGTTATTGACTCGATTCAAACCATGCACACAGAATTATTACAATCAGCTCAAGGATCAGTATCACAAGTACGAGAAAGTGCTGCATTATTAGTACGTTTTGCCAAAAAAACTGGTACTGCAATATTTTTAGTAGGTCATGTTACTAAAGAGGGAACATTAGCTGGGCCAAGAATTTTAGAACATATGGTTGATACAGTTCTATATTTTGAAGGTGATAGTGGCACTAGATTTCGGATTATACGAGCTATTAAAAATAGATTTGGAGCAGTCAATGAATTGGGTGTTTTTGCCATGACTGATAAGGGATTACGTGAAGTTAGCAATCCTTCAGCTATCTTTCTATCCAACGAACAAGAAAATGTACCTGGTAGTATTATTATGGTTTCTCATGAAGGTACTCGTCCATTATTAGTAGAAGTGCAAGCTTTGGTAGACGAATCACCAGCTCCTAATCCACGTAGAGTTGCACTAGGACTTGACCAAAATCGGTTAGCAGTATTATTGGCTGTTTTACACCGACATGGAAAAATAGCAACTTATAATATGGATGTGTTTATCAACGTAGTTGGTGGAGTTAGAATCAATGAAACTGGGGCTGACTTAGCTATCTTAATAGCAATATTGTCTAGTATGAATGATTTGATTTTAGCTAGAGACTTAATAGTTTTTGGTGAGATTGGATTAGGTGGAGAAATTCGTCCAGTACCCAATGGTTTAGAACGTTTACGTGAAGCTGATAAGCATGGTTTTAAACGAGCTATTATTCCCAAGGCTAACGCTCCCAAGGAAAAATTGCCTAATATTGAAGTGATACCAGTATGGCGTTTAATAGATGCTTTAGATAATCTTAGTTAAATAATCATTGGCTCTGTAGTATAATTTTTTAATGATATTAATCTGTTAAATTAATTAACATTACTTTATTTAAGATTGCTTTTAATAGCAAAGCCAGTATAATTTTTTTTACAATCATTTTATACTAGCTCTGCTATAAGATATTGCTGAAATTATTAATTAAATTATAAAATACTATAAATATAGAATTATTAGAATCTTACTGCTAATTGTAAAATTGCTGAACTAGAATCTTCCCCAGTTCCACCATCTTCTTCACTATAATCTTCATTTAAGGCATATTCTAAAGATAAGCTAGTATTAGTATAAATTTCAGTGGATAAAACACCAGTTATACGGCTTTCTGGTAATTGTAATGCCAAAGCTTCTTCAGTAGCTTGATAACCAACAGCAACAGTAGTATTGTAACCAGCCAGATTAAAGTTTAAACCAATTTCTGCATTGTAAGCATGTGGTTCAGCACCGTCACCATTAAAAGCTATATGTTGGGATTTGAAATTATCCAATGCCGCAATATATTCACCCATAAAACTAAATGCACCAGCATTAAAGTTTACATACGCATTAGCTCCATCAACATAATCATAGTCAGTAGCATTTTCTATAATACCTTCTAAGCCACCAGAATCACCAATATCACTTATATAGCCAATACCTATATCAAAACCCATATTATCACTGGATTGACCAAAACCAAGGTTCATACCATAATGATCAATTGTGTTTCTAGCATCATCTTGAGTAATTCCATTGAAACCATATAGTGAGCTATAAAATCCACCAGTTTCAATCCCAAATTGTGCTGCACTTTCTCTAGCTTCAGCAAATTTAGTTAAAGGATCGGAAACCATATTACTAGAAAAATTTCCAAATGGTACATATAGCTGTCCAGCTTTTAAATACAATGGTGAATTACTATTTAAAGTAAGATAAGCATTATCTATTTCTAATGGGGTATTATCTTCTTCATATTTAAAAGAAAGAGTTGCTTTAGCAAATTTATGTACTTGACCATCTATAGTAAAATTTATTTCATCTACTACAATGTCGCTGCTATCAACGTCATTAAAATCATTATTATAACGAGCTTCAGTTTGCACATAACCACTTACAGTAATTCCGGTAAGTATCTCTTCGACAGACAAGTCGACTGCTAATAATGCTTGAGAACTAGTTAAACTAACTAAAGTTGCAATTACAACAGGTTTTACTTTCAAGTTTATACTCCTATCCATTCATAAATTTCTAAATCAGCAGGATTAGATTGACAACAACCTTTACTACAAGTATTACCCTTAAGATGTTTCACTTTACCTTTGCGTATCCAATGCTCTAACATACCTCTCATAGCATCTGGGGTTACATCAAAGTGACGGGCTAAATCAATCAAAACTGCTCGATTATTAGTTTGTAAATACTGTTTTACATCGGTTAGAATCATATTATATCTCGTATTAAATATATTTAGTTTTTAAACCAATTATTTCATACTAAATATCATATCCAGTATACTATATATAATAATATTAGTTCCACTGATAGCTATTAATATTTCTTGGGTGAAATATATGGAACTTTAAAATATATCATTCCTAGAATTAAGGTTAAATAAATGTAGGATGCAATGAACGAAGTGAATTGCATCAAGATGTAATTCGTAAACTCATTACATCCTACATAAAGTCCGTAATTAATAACTATATTACTTTCAGTATTTAGGAAACGATGTATAATATATAATTCCTAATATTATGTAGAAGCAATTTGGTTGCCATTAACTTACCTAGCAGCTAAATCTTCAACCCTAGATATTCCAGGATGTGAAGGATAATTAAGTTTTAAGATTGCTAATGTACTATCGGATAAATCTTGTAAACCAATTATTTTATAAGCTCTAGCTAAAATTACTAATGCTTCAGGAACGGCTGGAGTACGTTGATAAGATTCAAGTATTGTTTTAGCTCGATTTGCTGCTGCAAGATAAGCTTCTCGTTTCATATAAAAGTTTGCTACATGTAATTCATGTTGAGCCGCTCTATTACGCAAATGAATCATACGTTGTCTGGCATCTTTACTATATTTACTGTCAGGAAAACGAGCTATCAATTCAGAAAAATCTTGGAAAGACTGTACTGCTGCCATTTGTTCGCGTTGTGAACGATCTACTGGTAAAAACCTATCTAAAGTTCCTTGATTCAATTCAAAATTCACTAATCCTTTGAGATAATACGCATAGTCAACTTTAGGATGGCGTGGATATAATTTGATAAATAAATCTGCGGCAGCTATTGCAGAAGCAGGTTCTTCATATTTAAAATAAGAATAAATAATTTCAAATTGAGCTTGTTGAGCATATTTTCCAAACGGATATCTGGCTTCTAATAATTCATAATAACGGATTGCAGTTTCATAATCTCCCACTGCAAAAGCATCTTTAGCTTCTTCATATATTTTGCTAGCCGACCAATCTTCGGTTTTAGGATCAGACAATGTGCCGCAAGCTAGTAAATTTAGGGATAAAATGGTAATGAGTATATATTTCATTATAAATTCCGATAATTATAATTCAGTTTAGATAAATTATATTTTAACAGTTATTAATTGGCAACTCAAAAACTAGGATTTTTTAGCTATTTGTTTACTTGCCAATGCTTGAATAACCTTGTCTTTGCTACCCATTGCAACTATCTGTCCAGCATCCATAACTATCAAACTATCGACTAATGACAGCAATGAAGTTCTATGAGTGATTAATAACAAGGTTTTATCAGTCAAATTTAACCTAGCTTTGAACTGTTCTTCAGCATTATTATCCATTGCATTAGTAGGTTCATCTAATAACAATATCTGTGGTTTAAGTAATAATGCTCTAGCTATTGCTATCATTTGGCGTTGACCACCAGATAAACCAACTCCACGTTCTCCAACTGGCAGATCAAATCCTAATGGATGTTGATTAGTAAATTCAGTTACTCCAGCCAATTCAGCAGTTTGTAACATTATCTCATCTGTTATATGAGTTGCTCCCATTATAATATTATCTTTGACACTACCATAAAATAACTCAATTTCTTGTGGCACATAACCTATTTGTTGCCGTAATTCAATCGGATCAAATTGTTGATTATCAATTCCATCTAGTAAAATTTTACCGTTATCCGGTTGATAAAGTTGTAAAATTAGTTTCGCTAAAGTGCTTTTACCAGAACCAATTCGACCAATTATGCCTATTTTTTGTCCAGCTTTAATATTTAATGTAATCGCATTGAGAACTTTCTGCTCTGAATAACTAAAATTAACTTGTTTAAATTCAATATTTCCAGTTAATTTAGGATGTTGCAAAAACTTTTTCTTTCTTGGTCGTTCTAATGGCATTTGCATTACTTGATTAAGTGTATGTAAAGCTGCCACTGAATGATGATAGCGAGTTAATAAACTGGCAATCTGAGTCATCGGTGCTAAGGAACGACCAGTCAAAATACTACAAGCAATTAATGCTCCCATTGTCAATTCGCCAGCTACAATTAAGTACACTCCGTAAACTATTACAATAACAGTCGCCATTTGTTGTATGAATAAAGCAAAGTTAACTGATATTGCTGATAATAAACGTGATTTTAAAGAAGATTGGGAAATTTCAACAATTAATTGTTCCCATTTTTGTTGCATTTGGCCTTCTGCACCAGTAGTTTTAATCGTTTCCATGCTAGTTAAAATTTCTACTAATAAAGCATGTTTTTGTGTACTAGCCTTAAAAGTTTGTTGAATTACTTTGCGTAACGGAAATTGGATTAATAAACTAAAAATGATGATCACTGGCATAATATACAAAGGAATCATGGCTAATTCACTATGTAAAGTCCAAATAATCACTATGAATATCAAGGCGAATGGTATATCAATCAAGGTTGCTAAAGTAGTGGAAGTAAAAAAATCTCGAAAGCTTTCAAACTCGTGTAAATGATTAGCAAATGCTCCTACTGAGTTAGGGTGGGAAGCTCGTTGCGTACCCAATACCTGTTCAAAAATCATATTGGCTAATAAAATATCGGTTTTTTTACCTGCAACATCAATAAAATAGCCACGTAAAGTCCTAATCAATAAATCAAATCCAAATACTATAGTTATTCCAATTGCCAACACCCATAAAGTTTCTATTGCATAATTGGGAACTACCCGATCATATACATTCATCACAAATAAAGGCGATGCTAAAGCGAATAAATTAGTAAGTATCGATGCTACCATTACTTCAGTATAAATTGACCATGATTTAGCTAAAGTTCCCCAAAACCAATTGGTATTAGATTGAGATTTATTATTGGTATCACTACGAGCATCAAACTCATAAATAGGTTTGGCTAATAAAGCATAACCACTATAATTGGCTGCTAAATCACGATTAGAAATTGTTTCTTCATCAGTTGCTGGTAAAATAATTCTGCTATATTTAGGAGAATATTTAGTTAATACACAGGCTTGTCCATCTTTTAATAATAATACTGCTGGTAACTCTAGTTTATTAAATTTAACTTTTTTATAGTTGGTGGTTAAATTAGCTCTCTCAGCAGCTCTAATAAATAGTTCTGGAGTAAAACGTTGTAAAGGTAAACCAGCTCGAATAGTTTCAGCAGAAGTTGGTTGATTATATAGTTTGGTTAAAATGACTAAACATTGAAGTAAAGGATCATTTTTCCAGTAGTTGAAATTTATCACAAGTTTGGAAAATACTATATATTTGGAATTAGAATTAATTTTAACTTAGTTTACCATAGGTTGTGTATTTGTGGAGTTTGCAATATTAAATGTTAAAATAGATTTATAGGATTTACGCATTGACAAGGCAATCATATTACAAAACTATTTAAATACAATAAGTTACTACATTATTTTATTAAAATATTATTTTTTAGAAGTTGTCAATACGTAAGTCCTAAAGGAGTTTCGCAGAGATTTCATGATGTCCCTGGAACGTCCTTATTCCGTGAACTAATCAATTTTTCAGCGAAACGGTTATAATTGCCCTGACACGTCCGGTCTCATAGGGCGACTCCGCACAGCTCCGTCACACCTATTCCACCATGACTTAACGCTGAGCTTGTTCAAAAATATCAAGA
>DAOUSL010000007.1 GCA_030627235.1 Thioploca sp. | reverse complement strand
TTGTAAGATGTAAAACTCAGATTTAAAATTACTTTTGGTGTCAATATTTTATCGTTCCCAAACTCCAGTTTGTTAACGCACCACCAAGAAGCTCTGCTTCGTCTTCCCAATTACCTTAAAATACCAACATTATACCAATTCAAAGTTTTTAGAGCATTGTGTTACTAAACTAGAGTTTGGGAACAATATTAAAGAAATACCTTAATTGATGACACGTCTTATCTTAATTTGGTAGTTCTAAAGAAAGTAGTCAGAAAATGTAGGTCGGGTTAGATTATTAAGCGTAGTAACGTAACCAGACAAAAATTAATGTTCTATCTTGGAATTTCGGATTACGCTTCGCTAACCATATTTACCTCAAAATACTATTGAGTCAATAGAAAAACATAAATCTATTTCATTGCCATTGGTGGAGACGCTTACCAAGTAAATCAAAGGCAATCTGTTCTGCATGTATTTTTACTAGTGCCAAGATTCTACCTTGGCATTCATTCCAAATGGCTCTGCCATTTAATTATAAAATGAAGTTGGGATTTGATACTACGTTTTATATTAAAATACCTTGTCAATAGTTAATTTGGACTTAACATATCTGTACTATTTAACATTAAAATTATTATGTATTTAAAAAACTCTATTACCCATACTACTATTATCAAGATGGGTATACGGATAGCAATCATTTTCATTGCCGTGACATTGCTTAGTTACTGGCATGTAATGTCCAATTTGGAATTACAAGTAATTGAGCAACTTGACAAATACATCACTGAACGAGGACAACGTGACAGTAATTTATTTAAACTGGCTGAAGACAATCAAACACTTTTCAAACAAGAATATCTTGCTCGCCTAAAAGTGGCAAAGAATGAAAATTTTCTGGAACGATTTGAACAATTATTTACTAAACGTGATGATGGTACAACCAGACTGCAACCGGAATTTTTTCATGGTGTCAAGCAAAGTAATGGCTCTATTATCAAAGAAATGACTTCATTTATTCCGCAAAACTTAACCATTACTCCAGAATTCATTAAGCAACACATGATTGCCTATGACATGGTTAGTACTTTTGGGCCAGTATGGGGTAACCGCTTTCCTGATCTCTATACGACAACCCCGACAAACACTAGCATTGTTTACTTTCCGGGAGTTGCATGGGGATTAGATGCACCAAGCGATTTCGATATAACGAAAGAAGAATATGTTTATATTGCAGATGTCATGCACAATCCAAGCAGAGAAACAGTTTGGACTGGTACTCTTTACGACCTGGTCAGTAAGGCATGGATGGTATCTTGTGAAACACCAATTGATGTGGAAGGACAACATGTATTAACTGTTGGAGCTGATATATTATTAAATGAATTGTTAGAACGCACAATCAATGATCGTATTGAAGGAAGTTATAATATGATTTTTAGAGATGATGCCCGTCTCATTGTTCATCACGAAAAAATGGTCGATATTCAAGAAAAAGCTGGGCTATTTGATATTTTGCAATCAACTGATAAATCCCTTATTCGCATTTTTGAACTTGCAAAAGAAATGAGTTCTAAACAAACTGTTATTGATGATGTTGAAGGTAATAATTATTTAGCTGTGACAAAAATTTCCGGACCAGACTGGTACTTTGTCACCGTTTATCCCAAATCTCTATTGGCACACTTGGCATTCAGCACCGCTAGTTTTATTTTGTTTTTAGGCATTATTTCCTTGCTGATTGAAATTACCTTGTTATTTTTAGTGCTACGCAAACAAATTGCACTACCTTTGCAAAAATTTTTGAATGCAACTAAACAAATTGCAGCAGGGAATTTTAATGTTGAAGCAACTCAAGATTTGCCGTTAGCTCGTGATGACGAAATTGGTGAACTTGCTAATTCATTTAATAGCATGGCTGGACAATTACAAACCTCATTTAATACCTTAGATGCTAAAGTGATTACAAGAACAGCACAATTAGATGATAAAATTGCAGAATTAATGCAAACTCGCAAAGAATTAATAGAAGCAGAAAAAATGGCTTCTTTGGGTGGATTAGTCGCTGGGGTTGCTCATGAAATTAATACACCGATTGGGATTGGAGTTACAGCCGCATCTACTTTAGCAGATCGAACTTCTGAAACAGTAATTATGTATAATGATAAACAATTAAAAGGTTCTGCTTTAACCGCTTATTTTAATATGGCTCAAACTAGTAGTAATTTGATTTTAAATAATTTAACTCGAGCCGCTGAATTGATTCAAAGTTTTAAACAAGTCGCAGTTGATCAAAGTAATTTGGATAATCGTACCTTTGTTGTGAAGAAATATATTGAAGATAGCTTGCTTAATTTAAAACCCCATCTGAAAAAAACACCGCATATAATCACAATTAATGGTGACGAACAGATTGAAATAAATAGTCATCCTGGTTCATTTTCTCAAATCATTACTAATTTAGTGATGAATTCAGTAAATCATGCGTATAAGATTGAAAAATCTGGTAATTTATCATTTGAAATTAAATTGAATGAAGAACGTTTAATAGTCGAATATAGCGATGATGGTTGTGGTATTCCTCCAGAAAATTTAGAAAAGATATTTGAACCATTTTTTACTACAGCTCGTATGGAGGGTGGAACTGGCTTAGGATTACATATCGTATTTAATTTAATAACTCAGAAACTAAATGGTACGATTAATGTACAAAGTGAAGTTGGGATTGGTACTACGTTTATTTTGAATTTACCATTATCTAATAATATATAATACTAGTATAATAAAGCAATTATTAAATATTGATCATTCACAATTAATTAACCATAATTTTATACATTTCAAACAACTCAATATAATTTATGCCAAATCCAACTGATGATTTACTTATTTTAGCTGATGAAGATGATTTACTGTTATTGGCTGACGAAGATGAAGTTATACCACCACCTGAAAATCAGATTGAATCCAATAATCAGCAGATACCTGTTATCGATCCATATTCAAAAACTTGGAAAATAATGATTGTGGATGATGAACAAGAAATCCACGATGTTACCAAGATTGCCTTAGATGGATTTACGTTTAAAGATAAACCAATTAGTTTTATCTCAGCCTATTCTGGTGAACAAGCAAAGATATTACTGAAAGAACATCCTGATACTGCTATCATATTTTTAGATGTAGTTATGGAAGAAAATGATAGTGGTTTACAAGTTGTAAAATACATTCGTGAAACCTTACAAAATCAATTTATTAGAATTATTCTCCGTACTGGACAACCAGGTGAAGCACCAGAAGAAAAAACCATTATCAATTATGACATCAATGATTACAAGCATAAGGCAGAATTGACGCGGCGTAAATTATTTGTCACTACAATTGCAGGGTTAAGAGCTTATTATGATCTAATGCTTATAGAGACTAATAAAACAGCACTTAAGCAAACTTTGGAAGCAATTCCAATAGGAATCTGTGTATTGGATGCACATTCTATAAAACCTAAATATATCAATAAAGAAGCTCAGAAAATTTTTAGGGATCGGATTGAGAAAGATATCTCGATTGATAATATTGTAGATATGTATAAATTCTATATTGCTGGTACTTCTCAACTGTATTCTTACGAAAAATTACCTATGGTGCGTGCCTTAAATGGGGAAACAACCTATGTTGATGACATCGAAATTAGGCAAAATGGCCAAAATATTCCTATTGAAAGCTGGGGTACTCCAATTTATGATAAGACCAAAATCATTTATGGTTTGACAACTTTTCAAAATATTACTGAGCGTAAACAAGCAGAAGCCACTAAAATTCAGATGGTTCAAGAGAGTGAAGCTAAAAATGCAGCACTTCATTATAGTAAAGAAATTGAAGCTAAAAATATTGATTTAATTAAATTAAACCAAGATAAAAATGAATTTCTTGGCATTGCAGCTCATGATTTAAAAAATCCGTTATCTGCAATTATGGGTTATGCTGAAGAGATTGAGGAAAATTGTAATGAAATGTCAAAAGAAGAGATTACCGAGTTATCAGGTTTAATTAAGCAAGCATCGACAAAAATGTCTACTTTGATTATAAATTTATTAGATGTCAATCAAATTGAATCTGGTAAAATCAAATTAAGTTTAGCTAATATAAATATTTTGCCGATTGTCGAAAATATAGTGCAAGATTATACGAAAGTAGCTAAAGAAAAGAATATTAATATAAACTTTTCACATGAAGGAAACAATTTTCATTCATATTTAGATGCTGATGCAACTGGACAAATTTTGGAAAATATTATTTCCAATGCAGTTAAATATTCACCTTTAGCTAAAAGTATTTATGTTAAATTAATTGCAGATAAAGATGGAATTCGGTGTGAAGTTAAAGATGAAGGAGAAGGTTTAAGTGAAGCTGATCAGAAAAAATTATTTGGTAAATTTAATCGTTTAAGCACTAAACCAACTGGTAAAGAACATTCTAATGGTTTGGGATTATTTATTGTCAAAAAACTAGTCGAAGCGATGAATGCTAAAGTTTGGTGCGAAAGTAAATTAGGTCAAGGTGCTACTTTTATTATAGAATTTAAAACATTATGATTAAAGTTGCTTCATTACGTTATGGTTATTAAAAGTTGATTTTACTTAAGCATCAAATTTTGCTATAATATGGCTTTAAAGTTGGCTAAACGGAAGGATTGATAACTGATGACTGAAACCACCTATAACTCTAGTAATATTAAAGTTTTAAAAGGCTTAGATGCAGTTAGAAAGCGTCCTGGCATGTATATTGGTGACACCGATGATGGCACAGGCTTACATCATATGGTATTTGAGGTAGTTGACAATGCTATAGATGAAGCTTTAGCTGGACATTGCTCAGAAATAATGGTGCAAATTCATAATGATAGTTCTGTCACAGTAACTGATGACGGACGTGGAATTCCAGTAGATATGCACGAAGAAGAAGGTTGTTCTGCTGCTGAAGTAATTATGACTGTATTACATGCCGGCGGTAAGTTTGATGACAATTCTTATAAAGTTTCTGGTGGATTACATGGAGTTGGAGTTTCAGTAGTAAATGCATTATCAGAAGAACTCGAATTAACAATTTATCGGGAAGGAAAAACCCATTATCAAATATATAAAGAAGGTTTTCCAGCTGAACCTCTGAAAGAAATTGAAGAAACTGATAAAACTGGTACTAAAATCCGTTTTAAACCAAGCCAAAATACCTTTACTAACATAGAATTTCATTACGAGATTCTTGCCAACCGATTACGTGAATTATCCTTCTTAAATGCTGGGGTAAATATTCGTTTAATTGATGATAGAACATCTAAGGACAATGTATTTGCAGATGAAGGTGGGATTCAATCTTTTGTAGAATTATTAAATAAAAATAAAACTTTACTCCATAAAAATATTTTATATATAAATACCAATAGAGATAATATTGCGATAGAACTTGCGATGCAATGGAATGATTCTTATCGAGAAAATATTCTTTGTTTTACTAATAATATTCCACAAAAAGATGGTGGTACTCATTTAGCCGGTTTTCGAGGAGCTTTAACCCGTACTTTTAATAACTATTTGGAACGAGAAGGTTTTTTAAAGAAAGCAAAAGTTTCTACTTCTGGTGATGACATACGTGAGGGTCTAACTGCCGTTCTATCAATAAAAATGCAAGACCCTAAATTTTCTTCCCAATCCAAGCATAAATTGGTATCGAGTGAAGTTAAATCAGTAGCAGAAGGAACTCTTGGAGAAAAGTTAGAAGAGTTTTTATTAGAAAATCCAGCTGATGCTAAGAATATTGCTAGTAAGATTGTAGATGCCGCTAGAGCTAGAGAAGCAGCTCGTAAAGCTCGAGAAATGACTCGTCGTAAAACATCATTAGATATTGCTGGTTTACCTGGTAAATTAGCTGATTGTCAAGAAAAAGACCCCGCATTATCAGAGTTGTTCTTAGTTGAAGGAGATTCAGCCGGGGGGAGTGCTAAACAAGGTCGTAATCGGAAATATCAAGCAATTCTACCACTTAAGGGTAAAATTTTAAATGTAGAAAGAGCTAGATTTGACCGCATGTTAGCTTCGGCAGAAGTTGGTACTTTAATTACTGCGTTAGGTTGTGGAATTGGTAGTGAAGAATATAATCCAGATAAACTTAGGTATCATAGAATTATAATTGCCACGGATGCTGATGTTGATGGTAGTCATATTAGAACTTTACTATTAACCTTTTTCTATCGACAAATGCCTGAATTAGTGGAAAGAGGTCATATTTATATTGCTCAACCACCTTTATATAAACTGTCTAAAGGTAAGCAAGAACAATATATTAAAGATGATGTGGCTCTCAATGATTATTTAATAGTATTAGCTTTGCAAAATTCTAAATTATTCGTAAATTTAGAAGCTCCAGCTTTACAAGATGAAGCGTTAGAAAAATTATTTCAGCATTATTTTAAAGTAATGGCAATCATCAAACGGATTTCTCGGAAGATTTTACCAGCTACTGTGTTAGAAGCTATGATTGATCTACCAGCTCTTGATGAATTGGATGATTCAACTAAGATTCAGCAATGGTTTGATAATTTATTAATCGCTTTAGAAGCAACTGTACATAATTATAAAATTAATCTACAAATTTTCCCGGATGATTTTTCTGCTAATATTATTTTAACTGCTCATGGAGTTGATTATACTTATATAATTCAGAAAAATTTCTTTAATTCTGCTGAATATAAAGCGTTAATAACTTTAGGTAAAGAATTAGCTGGTTTATTAGAAAAAGATGCTTATGTACAACGTGGTGAGAAAAAACATTCAGTAAATCATTTTAAAGAAGTAACCGGATGGTTATTGACAGAAGCTCAACGTGGTTTGAATATTCAACGTTATAAAGGGCTTGGAGAAATGAATCCAGAACAATTGTGGGAAACTACTATGAATATGGAAAGCCGTAGTTTATTACAAGTTAAAGTTGGGGATATGGTTGCTAGTGATGAAATTTTTACTACGCTTATGGGAGAGCATGTCGAACCTAGACGTAAGTTTATTGAAGAAAATGCATTATCAGTGTCTAACTTAGATGCTTGATTAAATTAATTATTTTAGCGTAGCCCAACTAATCTGAATAGATAAATTGGGCTTGTCTAAACTTTAAAAAAGGAAGTTAAATTTCCATCAACTCAGTTTCTTTATTAGCTAAAATCTTATCAATTTTACTAATACTATCATTCGTTAACTTCTGAATATCTTCCTCAGCATTATGCTCTTCATCCTTAGAGATATCACTATCTTTCAACATAGTTTTCAGATCATGATTAGCATCTCTACGAATATTACGTACCGCAACTTTAGCATTTTCAGCTTCATGTTTAACTACCTTTACCAAGTCACGTCTTCGTTCCTCAGTCATAGGTGGCAACGGAACTCGTAAGATTGTACCAACATTAGTAGGGTTTAGTCCCAAATCAGAATTTCGGATACTTTTTTCTACTGTACTCATCATTGGTTTTTCAAATGGTACAACTCCCAAAGTACGAGGGTCTATCACATTTATATTGGCAACTTGGGTAATTGGCACATCAGAACCATAATATGGAACCATAACATGTTCAAGCAAACTAGTATGAGCTCGTCCAGTACGAATTTTCACATAGTCTGCCTTTAAGGTATCGACACTTTTTTGCATTCGTTCTTTAGCGTCGGAATTAACCATATCAATCATTTCATTCATTATCATTTTCCGTATGAATTAATGTACCAATATCCTGACCAGTTATGACATCAACCAATGCATTTGGCTGTTCCATATCTAGTACTCGAAGTGGTAAGTTATTATCCCGACTGATTACAATAGCAGTAGTATCCATAACACCTAAACCTAATTCAACTACTTTATTATAAGTCAAACGAGTAAATCTTTCTGCAGTCGGATCAAGTTTTGGATCGGAAGCATAAACACCGTCAACTTTAGTGGCTTTTATCATTAAATCTGCTCCGATCTCAACCGCACGTAAACTAGCAGCAGAATCAGTCGTAAAAAATGGATTGCCAGTACCAGCTACAAAAATAACCACTCGACCAGCTTCTAAATGGTTGATTGCATCTCGTTGATTATAAGATTCACAGATAGCACCAATTTGAAAAGCCGACATAACTCGAGCTTCTATGGATATTTTTTGTAAAGCATCTTGTACAGCTAAACCATTCATTACCGTTGCTAACATACCAATTTGATCGGCTGAAACTCTAGCAACACCAGCAGAAGTCAAATTCATGCCTCGAAAAATATTCCCCCCACCAATGACCAAACCTAATTGTACTCCAAGTTTAACAACTGCTTGGATTTTTTGAGCTAAACTAATTAGGCCTTGTGATTCGATTCCAAATTTAGTTCCACCTAATAAGGCTTCACCACTTAATTTTAGTAATACACGTTGATAAACCGGGGAAATGTTAGGCATTTGTTCTTATTTTTGTGCTTGTTGCATAACTTCATCAACAAAATTATCAGTTTTCTTTTCGATACCTTCACCAACCTCAAATCGTTCAAAATTTACTATTGTTGCATTAGCTTCTTTTAGTAATTGTTCGATAGTTTTATCAGTATCTTTAATAAATGGTTGACCAAGCAAGGTAACTTCACGCAAGAATTTGTTTAATTTACCTTCAACCATCTTTTCAACGATGTTGGCAGGTTTACCAGAATCAGCAGCTTGAGCGGTATAAATATCTTTTTCTTTAGCAATTACTTCTGCTGGAACTTGTTCTGGAGAAATACATAATGGTCGGCTGGCAGCAATATGCATTGCAAGGTCTTTAGCTAAATCTAGATTGCCACCTTCTACATTAGTTAATACCCCAATTTTAATTCCATGTAAATAAGCCCCAACATTGCTATCGGATTTACTTGTAATGACAAATCGACGTACATTAATATTTTCCCCAATTTTAGCAATTAGGTCTTGGCGAGATTTTTCAACAGTTTTTTCACTACCATTTACATTTGCAGCTAATAATGCTTCTAAATCGGTTGGTTTAGTAGTTAATGCTGTAGCAGCTACTCCATTACAAAAATCTTTAAAATCATCGCCTTTAGATACAAAATCTGTTTCAGAATTAACTTCAACCATCACAACATTATTATCATCTTGTTGAATCACAATCGCACCTTCAGCTGCAATTCTTCCGGCTTTCTTATCTGCTTTAGCTTGTCCAGATTTACGCATTGCTTCAATGGAAGCTTCTATATCAGCATTATTTTCAGTCAATGCCTTTTTACATTCCATCATACCAGCACCGGTACGTTCACGCAGTTCTTTAACCAATGCTGCGGAAATCTTCATTTTTATAAAACCTCGTAATTTGGTAGAGGATAACCTCTAAAAGTATTCGATAGGTAAATTAGATTCACCTTGTTATTTAAAGTTTCGAGAATATCCCCGAAACTTAATTAAAAATTATTTCTCAGCAACTACTTTATCTTTCTCAGCAGATTCAGAGCGTTCTTCTACAAAATCTTCTTCCGTCGGTGGTTGTAAACTAGCTTCTTTGCTATTAATGATTGCATCTGCAACACCATTAACATATAAGTGAATAGAACGGATAGCATCATCATTACCAGGTATAACATAATCAATATGAGTAGGGCTATTATTAGAATCAACCACTCCTACAATTGGAATGTTCAATTTAACCGATTCTTTCACTGCATTTCGTTCATGCCCTACATCAACAATAAACAGTGCATCTGGAAGACCATTCATATCCTTAATTCCACCCAAACTACGTTCTAACTTTTCCAACTCACGGGTTAAAGATAATGCTTCTTTTTTGATTACCCGATTTAATGTACCATCTGTACTAATAATTTCTAAATCCTTTAGTCGCTTAATGGATGCTTTAACTGTTTTATAATTAGTCAACATTCCACCTAACCAACGTCGGTTTACATATGGCATACCACAACGAATCGCTGCTTCTTTGATAATTGTTTGGGAAGCACGTTTAGTTCCTACAAATAAAATTTTACCTTTTCTATTAGCTAATTTACCTAAAAAGTTAGCCGCATCATTGAACATTGGCAATGTATGCTCAAGATTGATAATATGAATCTTATTACGAACTCCAAAAAGATACGGAGCCATCTGTGGATTCCAATAACGAGCTTGATGTCCAAAATGTACACCAGCTTCTAACATCTGGCGCATAGTTACGTCTGTCATAAAATTCCTAGTTGGGTTAGACCTCCACATACCCCATAAACTGACTCAACATAGAGCACCCAATTTATGTGACGGCATGTGTGTGATATAATATTAAAACTATGTATTCTACCTCAAAATTGAAAAAATTGATATTAAAAAATGGCAATATTTATAAAAACCAAGGCAGAAATTGAAAAAATGCGGATTGCTGGACAATTAGCAAAAGATACTTTAGATATGATAACTCCTTATGTTAAAGTTGGTATATCAACTGATGAACTAGATAAGATATGTCATGATTATACTGTTGATGTACAAAAAGCAATCCCAGCACCTTTGAATTATAAGGGCTTTCCTAAATCTATTTGTACTTCAGTAAACCATCAAGTTTGTCACGGTATTCCTAGTACTAAAAAATTAAAAAATGGTGATATTATTAATCTTGATATTACTACTATTAAAGATGAATATCATGGTGATACCAGCCGCATGTTTATGATTGGTAAACCAAGTATTAAGGCAAGTCGGTTAGTAAAAATTGCTTATGAATGTTTATGGATTGGAATTAATGCAGTGCGACCAGGAGCTTATTTAAATAGAGATGTTGGATCTGCAATTCAAAATTATGCAGAATCTAAAAATTGTTCAGTAGTTCAAGAATATTGTGGGCATGGAATTGGGCGGAAATTTCACGAAGAACCACAGGTTCTACATTATTTTAGTCCACAAGCAGAAGATATATTATTACAACCTGGCATGACTTTTACTATTGAACCAATGATTAACGCTGGTAAACGAGAGATTAAAGTCTTACCAGATAAATGGACTGTAGTTACTAAAGATCACAGTTTATCTGCTCAATGGGAGCATACTATTGTGGTTACTGAAACTGGAGTTGAAGTATTAACATTGGCTGATGATGAACAATTTAATTTTCAGAAAGGTATTAAATGACAATTGATATTGTACGTGAATTTTTAGGCTGGTGTTCCATTATTAACATGGGATTATTGTTATGGTGGGTTTTATTTTTCATATTTGCTCATGACCTCATTTATCGATTACATACCAAGTTGTTTAATTTACCAGTTGAAAAGTTTGACTCCATTCATTATATTGGTATAGCTTTTTTTAAAATAATGATTTTTATATTTAATATTGTTCCGTATTTAGTATTATTAATAATTGTGGATTAATTGCTTAATATATACTACTTCACTTATCTAAAAACCAAATTTTAGGTTTTAAATATTCTACATTAAGGACTTATAACTATTGATTATATAAGTAAATTAAATGATTTAGGTAGTAATAAAATACCTTTTTTATTTATTATTGATTTTGAAGTAAATAATTTTTATATAGCTCCTTTAGCAACATTAGAACCCAACATATTCTTTTCAATTGATAAATTTTCTAATTTTAAACATAGTTATAAAACTGATAATTCAATAATTAAAAAAATACCAGTTAGCTTTGCAAAATACCAGTCAGCTTTTGAACAAGTTATTCAGGAAATAAGAGTAGGTAATACTTATCTGCTCAATTTAACCTTTCCGACCTTAATAGAAACTGATTTATCATTATCAGAGATTTTTTTTAGTAGTAAGGCTAAATTCAAATTGTATTTTCAAGATAAATTTACGGTTTTTTCCCCGGAAAGATTTATTAAAATTGAAAATAATATAATTACAACTTATCCAATGAAAGGTACGATTGACGCTTTAGTGCCAAATGCGAAAGAAAAAATTTTAGCTAATGAAAAAGAACAAGCCGAACATAATATGGTGGTGGATTTACTTAGAAATGACTTATCTATTGTAGCTAATAAAGTTCAGGTTAATAAATTTAGATATGTAAATGAAATAGTTGCTGGTTCTAAAACATTATTACAAGTAAGCTCTGAAATTAGTGGAATTTTAGAATATAATTGGCAATCTAAAATTGGTGATATTTTATTATCTTTATTACCAGCAGGTTCAATTTCTGGAACTCCTAAAAAAACAACAATTGAAATTATTAAAACAGTTGAAGGTTATCAGCGAGGTTTTTTTACCGGCGTATTTGGTTATTTTGATGGTAATAAATTAGATAGTGCAATAATGATTCGTTTTATCGAAAAAACAGATGACCAATTGATTTATAAGAGCGGTGGTGGAATTACGATTGATAGTGACTTAGAAACTGAATATCAAGAAATGTTAGATAAAGTTTACATTCCAATTTAAGTTCCTAAGCCATAAAAATTCATTTAGAATATAAATCTGCTGGGTCTGTTATCACTGATTCTACAGTTACCCATTGTCCATCTTGATATTGTTGAAAAAAACAGTTATGCCGACCAGTGTGACAAGCTACTCCTATCTGTTCAACTAACAACAGTATCACATCACTATCACAATCAAGCCTAATATCTTTAACATATTGAATTTGCCCAGATTCTTCACCTTTAAACCATAATTTTTTTCTGGAACGAGACCAATAAACAGCTATTTGTTGTTGCACTGTCAATTGTAATGCTTCTCTATTCATCCAAGCTAACATTAAAACTTTTTTAGTTTCAATATCTTGAGAAATAGTTGGAACTAAACCTTGTTCATTCCAAATGATTTGATCTAACCAGTTTATTTGCATTTTAATAAAGTATTATATAGTATTTTTCGATTGGATAAACTACAGAAATATAAATAATTGATATTTATTTGAATTTAATTAAGAATTGCTATAGCGTATCCATTTATAGATAATAATAAATTTAGCTTTTCTATTAACATCATGAAAATAATATTCTTTTTAAGGTTCTAAAAATTAATGTTATATCTAAATAAATTGAATGATTTTTAACATATTGTTGATGATATGCTAATTTTAAAGGTAATATTTTTTCAACATAATCCATCTCTGGTTGTTGCGAATTTGCTAACATATCACTTTCGTTCCGAAATTCTATTGAGGCATAGTCAGTAATACCAACAGGTACTGATAATACATATGCTTTAATCTCATCCGGATATAATTCTACATATTCAGGAACTTCTGGACGTGGCCCAACAACACTCATTTCACCCCGAATAACATTTATTAACTGTGGTAATTCATCTAATTTAAATTTGCGTAAAAAATATCCACAGCTAGTTATACGTGAATCATAACCTATAGTTAAGTTTAGTCCTTTAGTATGTGCATACATAGTACGAAATTTAATTATTTTGAATGGTTTTGCAAATTGGCCAATTCTAGTTTGGAAAAAAAATATTGGCCCTCTACTATCCAGTTTTATCCATATAGCGATTATTGCAAACAATGGTAATAATAAGATTAAACTTGGAACAACACAACACATGTCAAATATGCGTTTTTTCATTTAAATTTATATGATGGTTTATGATGACAACTGCTTAAAATTAGTTATTAGTATATAGCAATTCTTAATTAACTTTAATAGTAATTACTTGCTGTAATCTATTCGATTGTGAAATACTATAATACTTTATCAAATTCATTATAATATGGTCAATAAAAAACTATAGAAATTCTTAATTAAATTCAAACAGTGAGAAATTCGTTCCCATTTATTAATGAGATAGATTGATATATAACTTAAAATCACAAAGCTTAAATTTAGGAAATAAGATTTAAAATCAATTGATTATACAGTGATTTTCAGTGCATATAAAATTTTATGTTATACTGTACTAATTCTTAAAACTGAGGTCGGGATATGTTAATTAGATTTACCGTGGAAAACTTTTTATCTTTCAATGAAATGATTGATTTTAATATGATTGCTTCCGAAGAAGACAATAATAGGCATCATATTATTAATAGCGATAATCAAAAAGATATTAACTTATTAAAGACCTCTATTCTTTATGGAGCTAATGGCTCTGGAAAGTCTAATTTAATTAAATCAATGGGATTCGCTAAAGATTTTATTGTCCACGGAGTTGGTAAAAATCGTAATATTAACGTTAAACCTTTTAAATTAGATACTAGTTGTAGTAATAAACCATCTCGATTTGAGTTTGAATTTAAATGTCAGAACCGACAATATGCCTATGGTTTTAGTGTTGATAAAACTCAAGTTCATGAAGAATGGTTATTTGAAATGGGGCATCAGTTAGAAAATCCAGTATTTGAAAGAGTTGGAGAGGTTATTTCCTTTAATTTTGAACATCCAATTTTTGCCGATTCTACTGAAGAAGAAAAACAAAGAATAGGTTATGAAGCTCATAGCACTAGAAATAATTTATTATTCTTAACTAATTGTCAAGATCGTAACATTCAGCAATTTCACTTTTTATATAAATGGTTTGCAGAAACTCTTATTATAGTATTTACTACCTCAAAACATCAAGCTCTTACCTCTCTAGCTAAACTAAATTTAGGATTTTTTAATAAAATAATAGACTTTTTTGATTTTGGAATTAGTAGGTTAGAAGTTGAAGAAATAGATTTTGAAAATACTAATGATATACCATCTATGATGAAGGATGAAATTAAGGCAGAATTCCCATATGGACAGGAAACAGTACAATTTGTATCAATAGCTTCTCGTAATTATGTGATTGAAGAAAATTCTAACGGTAGCTTAAAAGCCTTAAAATTACTTACCATTAGACAAGATGAAGCTGGGAATGATATCTCTTTTGAAATTTCAGAAGAATCAGAAGGAACTCAAAGACTTATGGATTTTATTCCAATGTTAATTGGTTTGTCCAAAGAAAAAGTTTTTGTAATCGATGAAATAGAAAGAAGTCTACATGCCTTACTAACTAAAAAATTATTTGAATTAGTTCTAAATCATAGTATATTTACTGATGCAAAAAGCCAATTGATAGCTTCCACCCATGAAGTTCATCTACTTGATATTAAAGATACATTTCGTAAAGATGAAGTTTGGTTTGTAGAAAAAAATCAATCTGGTGAATCAGTGTTATATTCTTTAGCCAATGCAGATGTTGATGCTTTAAATATAGTTAATGGTTATTTGAGCGGTAGGTTTGGGGCAATTCCTTTTGTAAAAAATGTCAAAGACTTAGGTTGGGAAGATTAATTTTAAAATCTAAATTTATGATGCAAAAATTATATATAAAAACCTTTGGTTGCCAAATGAATGAGTATGATTCTGCTCGTATAGCAGATGCTTTAAAAGCTTCTCATGGCCTAGAACTCATCGATGATCCATTAACAGCTGACGTGTTATTGCTTAATACCTGTTCAGTACGTGAAAAACCCCAAGAAAAAGTTTTTTCCTATTTAGGTAAATGGCGATTATTAAAAGAAAAACGACCAGAAATTGTGCTTGGAGTTGGAGGTTGTGTTGCTAGTCAAGAAGGAAAGTTAATTCGACGTAGAGCTCCTTATGTAGATTTAATTTTTGGCCCTCAGACTTTACATCGTTTACCAGCAATGTTGACAGAAGTACAAAAGTCACACAAACCAATGATTGACATATCTTTTCCAGAAATTGAAAAGTTTGATTGCTTACCTGATCCGCAAGCTAAAGGGGTAACGGCATTTGTATCGATTATGGAAGGTTGTAGCCATTACTGTACTTTCTGTGTAGTGCCATATACTCGTGGTGAGGAAGTTAGTCGGCCATTTGATGATGTAATTGCAGAAATTTCGATATTAGCAGAACAAGGAGTACGTGAAATAACTCTTTTGGGACAAAATGTTAATGGTTATCGAGGCAAAATGGTTGATGGAGAGATTGCTGATTTAGCTATATTAATATCTTATGTTGCTGCCATTGATGGAATTGATAGAATACGTTATACCACATCGCATCCATTAGAATTATCAGACAGCTTAATCCAAGTTTATGCAGAAATACCCAAATTAGTTAGTCATTTACATTTGCCAGTACAGAGTGGTTCAGATAGAATTTTAAGCCTGATGAAACGTGGCCATACTATTTTGGAATATAAACAAAAAGTTAGACATTTAAAACAAATACGCCCAGACTTAAGTTTATCTTCCGATTTTATAATAGGCTTTCCAGGTGAAACAGAAGCTGATTTTAAGAAAACTATGAATTTAATTGCAGAAATTGGTTTTGATCATTCGTTTAGTTTTATTTATAGTCCACGACCAGGTACACCAGCTGCTGATATTGATGATGATATTCCAATTACTATAAAAAAACAACGTCTTACTCAATTACAAACATTAATTAATGAACAGACTACAGCTATTAGTCAAGCTATGGTTGGAACATTCCAAACTATTTTAGTTGAACAACCTTCTCGGAAAAATAAACAAGAATTATCTGGTCGAACTGAAAATAATAGAGTAGTTAATTTTATGGGTAATGCAGATTTATTAGGTCAATTTGTTAAAGTTAAAATTACTAAAGCTTTACCTAATTCCTTACGAGGAGAATTATTATAATCAGTTCCTTATCAAAGGATTGCGTAATATTAATTGATAAAAAAACAAGTTATTCATCTCACTAAGGAATAAGTATTTAATAAAACCCGAAACTAAACCTTCCAGGTTTTTAAAACCTGGAAGGTTTGAAAATTTTGGAGATTATTAAATCATCATTCATAAATATGAATACAACTTAAATACCAAAAGGAATCAAATATGCTTGATTACAAACCATCTAATACATTACTTACCGACCGTATTATTCTAGTTACTGGAGCTGGTGACGGAATTGGCAAAGCCGCAGCAAAAAGTTTTGCAGCTCATGGAGCAACTGTTATATTGTTGGGACGTACTACTACAAAATTAGAAGCAGTGTACGATGAAATTGAACAAGCAGGTCATCCTCAGCCAGCAATTTATCCCATGAATCTGGAAGGTGCAACTCCTAATGATTATAACAATCTAGCTGAAGTTTTAATAAAAAATTTTGGTAGATTAGATGGACTATTGCATAATGCTGGCATATTAGGAAGCCTTACTCCAATAGAACATTATAATGCTGAACAGTGGAATAAAGTTATGCAAGTCAATCTTAATGCTCCATTTTTATTAACTAAAGCGTGTTTAACAGCGATGCGACAAGCTCCGAATGGTTCTATTATTTTTACTTCTGCCAATGTAGGTCGTAAAGGTAAAGCTTATTGGGGTGCTTACGCCTCTGCTTATTTTGGTGTGGAAGGCCTGATGCAAACTTTGGCTGATGAATTAGAAACTAACACTAACATTAGAGTTAATAGTATTGATCCAGGAGCTGTACATACCAAAATGCGAACCGATGCTTATCCAGGTGAAGATTATACAGCTTTACCAAATCCAGATGACATTATGCCAATATACTTATATTTGATGGGACAAGATAGTAACGATGTAAATGGTCAAGCATTAACTGTAGACTAAATGTCTTTGAATTTAATTAAGAATTAAGAATTAAGAATTATCAACGTTCTCGTAAAGCCTGTTGCTGGGCTTTTTTAATCGGTTTTAGCAGATAAGATAATAAGCTTTTTTTACCGGTTAAAATATCCACCTCAACAGTCATTCCAGATATGATTGGTAAAGGTTTAGCTTCCGTTCCTAAATAGTTTTTATCGGTTCGTAATCGGATTAAAAAAAAATCTTCACCACGTTTGTCCATAATGCTATCTGCACTGATATGTTGAAGAGTTGCTTGTAATCCCCCAAAAATAGAAAAATCATAAGCAGTAAATTTTATCATTGCCGTTTGACCAGGATGTAAAAATGCAATATTAGAAGGACGAATTTGAGCTTCAATTAGCAAATAATCTTCCAAAGGTACTATTTCCATCAAATCCATACCTGGTTGCACTATTCCACCAATAGTATTAATTTTAATTTGCTTAACAGTACCTTTTACTGGTGAACGAACCGCTGTACGAGTTACCCGATCTTCAAGCGTTAATTTTGATTCAGAAATAAATAATAATTTTGCTTTAATTTCATTAAGCTCTGTCAAAGCATTAGTACGGAAGGTAATTTTTATTTCAGTTATTTTACGTTCTGATTCAACAATTGCGGCTTTAGTTCGTGGAATTCGTAATTTAATACCATCTAATTCTGCTTTTAAATCACTTATTTCTCGTTGTAAACGTAATAAATCAACTTCTGATATAATACCTTTTTTAACCAAAGGTCTGATAATTTTCAATTCTTTTTTAGCCAAATTATAACTATGCTGAAATTGTTGTTGTTTAGAATTTAGCTCTTTAATTTCATGTTTTTTCTGTTTTTTTTGTTGAATTAATATATCAATATTAGCTTGTAATTTCTGTTGTCGTAATTTAGCTAAAGATTGTTCATTTATATAAATTTCTTGTTTTCTTAATCTACGAGATAATTTAAACTGATTACCTTTAGCTTCCGCAGTTAAACGAGCAATCTTGGCTTTTATTGTCGCCGAAGTAACTTGATTTTCTCGTACTGAAACTGCAAATCTGGTATCATCAATTCGTAATAATACTTGTCCTTGTTCTACAATTTCTCCTTCCTTAACCAAAATTTCTGCAACTATACCGCCTTCTAAATTTTGAATAACTTGTATTTTCTGAGAAGGAATAACTTTACCCAAACCACGATTTACTTCATCTAACATTGCATAATTAGCCCAAGTAATAGCAGTTATAGTGAATATTACAGTTATCCACAAAATGGCATGTGATTTATTATTTATTTTATATTCGTGCATATTATTTGGATAAGCTATAGTAATATATATTGATTAAGAATTGCTATTGTTTAGATAAATTGTAGTATATCCTATTTTTACTATATAATTGAAGTTACGCAAAAAATATTTAAAATAAGTTTAAGGTAAGATATAATGTATTTACTAAATACTATATATATTTGAAATAAGTCTGCGTAACATTAATCACTAATAATCAATTTTTAGTTAACTCAAATTAGATATGCTCTCTCAAGATAATTTACCCAAAGTAATGGGGATTTTAAATATTACCCCAGATTCATTTTCTGATGGAGGAAATTTTTTTTCTTCCAAATCTGCTTTTGAACAAGCTCGTATAATATTTGAAGAAGGTGCTGATATCATTGATATCGGAGGAGAATCAAGCAGACCAGGTGCTAAACCAGTATCAATCCAAGAAGAGATTGATCGAGTTATTCCAATAATAGAACAAATCCGAACTGAATTTCCTATTTCTATTTCTGTTGATACTAGTAAATCTGCTGTTATGTGTGAAGCTATTAAAGCTGGTGCTGATATAATTAATGATATTATGGCATTACAAGGTGAAAATAGTTTGGCCGTTGTTGCTAATTCTAAGGTAAAAGTCTGTTTAATGCATATGCAAGGCAAACCAAAAACTATGCAAACTAATCCAAATTATAATGATGTAGTAGGAGAAGTAAAAACATTTTTATTAGAAAGAGTGAAAGCTTGTATAGATATTGATATTACTGAAGATAGAATTATAATAGACCCAGGCTTTGGGTTTGGTAAAACTTTGGAGAATAATTTAACTTTAATGCGGTATTTAGTCGAATTTACCAAGATTGGTTATCCTGTATTAGTAGGAGTATCACGTAAATCTATGCTTGGTGAAATATTAAATAAGCCAGTTACAGAACGCTTATCTGGTGGGATAGCTTTAGCAGTATTAGCTGTCGAGAGAGGGGCTGAAATAATTCGCACCCATGATGTGGCAACAACAGTTGATGCCATAAAAATAACCCAAGCAGTAATTTAATAGTTTTAATAATGAGGACTCAAATGAAGCGGGTAAGATGGAAATCAAAATACTCAAGTGGAATTTCAAAAGTAGATGGCCATAATAAAAATCTGCTTAATATTTTAAATGATTTAGTTATTAAAGCAAATCAATTAGAACATTGTCAAGACTTATCAGATTTGCATAAACGTATTAGTGAACTTACAGAAGTTATGTTGCAGGAAAAAGAAATAGATACTGTCCAATTCAAAGAGATACAAGATTTATTAGTTATGGAATTGCCTTTAGACGCAAGAAATACTCCAGCTTGCCATGATTGTGACTTATGTGATTATTTAGATGAACAAGTGGTGCAATGGTTAAAAACAGATTAAATAATGTCATCTCGAAAAAAATTATAATTTAATCGAAATGACAATTGATTGAATAAACGTTATTGATCAATATCAATAGTTTTATTAGTACTATTGACTTCTTTAGCTTTCATTAGTGATTCAAGATATGCAAGCTCATTAGCATTTTTTTCAATACCCCTTACGATAGCTTGACTAACATCATCTGTAGCTTGGGGAGATTTATTGCAAAGTTCAAAAATTCTAAAAGCTGCATTTAGTCTTAAAGTAATTGGTGCTTCCATATCTGTTACTATGGTTTCTACTACATCTAATGCAACATTTGCTAAGCGTTGTAACTTTTCTTCACAAACAGATTCTACTTTTAATTTTTCTGGTTTATTTATCATATTTATTACATAACTTTATCATTTCTAATAGAATATTGTGCCAATTTATAAATAGGGCAGATAATCTGCTTTTATAAAATATAATATATTAGAGGAAAGTAGGGCAACTATCACCACCACTAGCATTATTTTCAATTCCAATAGTTTTGCTATAAGTTTGATTTGCCCCTTTAGCTTTCAAGAGTGCTTCAAGGTATGCAAGTTCATTGGCATTTTTTTCAATACCTTTTACAATTGATTGGCCAACATCATCATTGTTTTTAGGAGACATATTACATAATTCAAAAATCCTGAATGCTGCTTCTAATCGTAAAGTAATAGGAGCTTCCATATCTGTTAAGATGCTTTCAACTACATCTAACGCAATATCTGCTAAATGTTGTAACCGTTCTTCACAAACCGACTCAATTTTTAAATTTTCTGATTTAGTTATCATAATTAAAAATTATACTATTAGTTTTTTTCATTATAATACCTTTTTTGAAAGGCCAAACCTTATGCTTTGATACAATCTGAAATTACTTGGTATAATTTTAAATTAGCAAAGTATTGTCTATCATACAAAATCTATTCACAAATAACAAGATAAATCATAGTAAATTAATTATCGTAGTTCTAATAGTTTAAATACTATGTCTGACCTAACATTTTTTGATACTTCTGTGTCGATTAATATAGTTTCAATCACATCTAAAGCAATAATTGCTATAGGATAATTTTTGCAAGGTGTAAAAATTTTAAATGCAGCACTCAAACGAGTATCTATAGGAACTTCAATATCGATTAATATGGTTTCAATTACTTTTAAAGCATCTTGTTCTATAGAAGGAATAGTATAGCGTTTTTCAAAAATTCTAATCGCAGTATCCAAACGAATACTGGTTGGAATATCCATATCCATTAAGATTGATTTAACCACATCTAATGCTATATTTTCTATAGTAAATATTTTATCAGAACCAAAAATCCTAAATACTGCACTTAAACGAATATTTACTGAAACTTCATTATCAATCAGTATAGTTTTAATTACATTTAATGCCATGTCTGATATAGAAGAGTTACATGACTCAAAAAAATCAAATGCTATATCTAAGCGAAAACTAATTGGAATTTCTTCATCAATTAATGTTTCTTTGGCTATATTTAATGCAACATCTGTTAAATGTAATAACCGTTCTTGTTTGGAAGTATCTATTCTAGCCAGAAAATTTGACATTAGTAAAATAAATTCAGTTAAAATACCTAAAATTTAGCTAATAGTTGAATTTATATAAAATTTCAATTTTATAATTTAAATATATTAATATACTTTAATATTAGCACAATTATTTTAGATAAATATTATAATCAAGATTTCATAAGATAATTAGTGAAATAAAAAGTATATGTTATATAGCATTTTTCGATTGGATAAACTACAGCAATATAAGTAATTGATATTAAATTTTATGGAATTGCAACTACTTGTAATAATTTTTGGATAAAATCTTCTGTAGTAATTCCCTCTGCTTCTGCTTCAAATGATAATAAAATTCGATGCCGTAAAATATCGGGAGCTATAGCTTGAATATGTTCTGGAGAGACATACTGTTCTCCTTGTAACCATGCTAATGCACGAGCACAACGGCTTAAAGCAATACTAGCTCTTGGTGAAGCACCAAATCTTTGCCAACGTTGTAAATCCTTATCAAATTTAGCTGGATAACGTGATGCCTGTACAATATCAATTATATATTCTTTCAATTTTGGGTCTAAATATAATTGCATTACTGCTTTACGAGCCTCTAATACTTCAGCTTGGCTAAGATGGCATTCAACTGTTGGTTTTGTTTTGGAAAAACCTTCTAATTGTTGATTTTCCATTAATTCAAGTATTTGTAACTCTTCTTGTTTATTTGGGTAATCAACTTTAACATATAGCAAAAAACGATCCAATTGAGCTTCTGGTAAAGTATAAGTGCCTTCATGTTCTACCGGATTTTGGGTAGCAAGCACCATAAATAAATTAGCTAATTTATAAGTGTTCTGACCTACTGTAATTTGACGCTCTGCCATTGCTTCTAACAAAGCCGATTGTACTTTAGGTGGAGCCCGATTAATTTCATCAGCCAATATAACATTATGAAACAATGGGCCTTCTCTAAATTCAAACTCTCCTCGTTCATGTTGATAAATATCTGTACCTATTAGATCAGCTGGTAATAAATCAGGAGTAAATTGAATTCGATGAAAATCTCCTTCAATAGCTTCTGCCAAGCTTTTTACCGCAGTTGTTTTAGCCAAACCTGGCATTCCTTCAACTAAAATATGTCCATCACTTAATAAACAAATTAACATGCTATCAATTAATTGATGTTGGCCTATAATATGTTTACTTAAATATTGGCGAAAATTGTCAAAATAAGTTGCATCCACAATACTTAATTATTCCTATTAAAAAAATGGTGAAAATTATATCAAAAGTTGTGTTATTATACCATTATGTTGCTTTTGGCTATAAATTTAAGATATAAGCTGTATAGAAATGATATTTATAAGAGCAATATCTTATAATTACAAATAGCTTGTTTCATATATCCATTATTAATAGTTGACAATTCATAATTAATATTTCAAAATATTGGATAATATTATAGCTCTAAATTTAATCATAAACTATAACTATTTATTTCAAACTATCTGGGGAAATTATTTTGGGAAGCTTTAGTGTTTATCACGCTATTTTTA
Organism: Thioploca sp.; assembly: GCA_030627235.1. Lineage (GTDB taxonomy): Bacteria > Pseudomonadota > Gammaproteobacteria > Beggiatoales > Beggiatoaceae > DRQV01. The sequence goes on along the minus strand of DAOUSL010000007.1, from coordinate 26,408 downwards.
TATCTGTATTCTTAAGTGTTTCTATCCTTGCTATAGGTGCAATATTAAACATTGGTATTTTTTCAAAGATTGAAGATAAATATACTAAAACATTATTTGCTTTTTTATTAGTTGCATTAGTTGGATCAGTTTTTATTTTTCTGGCCACTATGAGCAATATAATGAATAATCTCTATGTTTTATATCATTTGGTTTTTATTAGTATTTTTCTTGGAACAGCAGTGGTGGCTTTAGGAGCCATGTTAAAAGTTGGAATTTTTGCAAGTGTTGATGACAAATATACTAAATTATTATCCGGTGCTTTATTAGTAGAATTAGTTGGAGCAGTTATACAAAGCTATATGACCCTACCAGGAATTTCATATAATCAAGCTGAAGAATGGGGATTTGAATTACAATATGTTAATTATTTAAATGAATGGAAACAAACCCTAGAAAATCCTATTGATAGACAGTGTGTAGATGAATATATAAAAACTAATAAATTGCCAATGCAAGAAACTGATAGATGTTTTAATAATATGTCAGTAGGTAATTACATTGCTCAAACAGATGCTGTTGGAGGTACTGGTAGAGGATTAATGTTCTTATCTTATAATGATAAAAATTTAAGATTTAATGGAATTATGTCGTATAAATTTCCGAAAGATGTAGTTGAGTCGGCTTTTTCCATGTCTGGTAAAAAAGTTAGTGGTAAGGAACGTACTTTATTATTTTCCCAGAAAAAAAGATTATATTGTTCTCCTCAATTTGGTTCAACAGATTTAACTAGTTGTAGTGAGAGGAAAGGTTATGAATTTGAAATTACTTTTTATAAAGAAAAAATGGACTTCATTGGAGTGTTAAGGCATCCTAAGTTAATGCTTAATGGTGAAAATATAGTCATTGCTAACGCAATCATGTATCCAAGATAGTTTAAGTAGAAATTCTGATTAGTATATACTTGGTTAATTGCTGTTACCAGACAAATATTAACGAGATATTTAGCTTATCGTACAAAACTGTATTTATAAATTAAATCATTTTCGTTATATTTTTTGAGAATTGACTCAAAATTATGTCTGTATGCGTAATTCAGCTTGTTAAGTTTATAGAAATCTTTGGATTGGATATTTTTACTACAATAACTCAGTCTACCAATAATCTGTCAGAATTTCAATTTACTTTATTAAATTTTTCCGTAAAAGATAATCCAAGTCTGTATCTTGCTTATCTAAAAATTAAATACGATGTCTTTGTTAAAGAATTAGGCTGGGTAAAACTGCCTCATTCTACGGAAGATGAAATTGTGTATCCTGATCCTTATGATGTAATAGCTGATTTTATAATTGCCAAAGATGGTGATAAAGTTGTTGGAGTCACCAGAGTTATAAAAATCCAAGATAAATTTCCTCATAAGGAATTTTTTGAACCAATTTTACGATCAAAACCAATCCAATCTTTCCAAAATAAATTAGCAACTCTTAATGCGGTTGCAATAAAGAAAGAATATCGTGGGGTAAAAATTTGGAATAAAGGAATTACCATTGGAGAGCTAATTTTAGTAAAATCAGTTGCACACTTGCAAAGTAAAGGAGTTAAAATTGTATTTATAACTACCGATCCAAATGGTTTCGGTGGAGCTTTTTTTAGAAAATTAGGTTTCTATACCATTAGTTCTCCATTTTCCTATCCTCATTCACCAACCACTCTTGTCAATATGGTTTTAGTAATTAACGATAAAGAACGTTTTACTAAACTAAATAGCCCTATGCTAATCAATTGTAAACCTATGAGTCAAGATGAACGTATGATGGTGCAGTATTTACGCCATAAATATGACTAATTGGCAAAATTAGAAGCTTACATATATATAGATATCTTTCCTAAATAACGAATAATTATGTACTTTATGTAGGATGTAATGAGTTTACGAATTACATCTTGATGCAATTCACTTCGTTCATTGCATCCTACATTTATTTAACCTTATTTAGGATAGATGTCTAATATTGATACTTCTTTAAAATATTTAATTATTTTTTATATAGTATGATGTGATGAGCTTATAAACGAGTTCAATTAATAATATTAAAACATACTAACAAGTTATAAATATTAAATTAATTCAAAGTTAGATTTCAGAATAACTATAAATAAAAATGGTTTTTAACTTTATAGTCAGGTAGAATAATATGATTTATAATTTATATCTGACTATATACTAGCATTGATACAAGCTGCATAACTATCAAAAATTTATAATTTATTTAAAATGTTGGTTTGAGCAACATCTATGAAAGTAAAAGCTTTTCTGGTAGGGATAATTATTTTACTTGCCGCAATTTGGTTGACATATTCATATGTGCAAAAAACATACGGAAAATCTATACATGTTGCTTTTGCAGGCCCTTTATCTGGTGATGGTGCTACTGCCGGTAAGTTGATGAGCCAAGCTATTCAACTATATTTTGATGAAATTAATAAGAAAGGTGGCATAAATGGCAAAAAAATTGTATTAGATACCTTTGATGATAAAAATAATGCTGAAGTAGCTAAACAGCAGGCTATTAAAATAATAGAACAAAATAAAGCAATAGCTGTTATTGGACATTGGTATAGTTCAGCTTCAATAAGTGCAGGGAAAGTATATAAAGAATATAAAATTCCTGCTATTACTCCAGGATCAACTAATTTAGCGGTAACTCAAGATAACGAATGGTATTTTAGAAATATTTACAACGCAACTGCTTCTGGTAAATTTTTAGCTAATTATGTTAAAAATGTATTTAAACAAAACAATGTTACAATTATTCGTGAAAAAGCTGCCTATGGTTCTTATTTAGCAGAGATTTTTAAACAAGAATCTAAAAAGTTAGATATAGTGGTAAAAAATGATTGGCAATATGACAATAACGATAAAGACTTATCTAATAAATTTATCAAAATTATTAATGAATTAAAGGATAAAGATGCTGGAATAATTTTATTAGCAGTGCAAGCAACTGAAGGAGTTGAATTAGTTAAATTAATTAAAGATGCCGGGATTCGTAATACCATTATAGGGGCATCTTCATTATCTGAACAAACCTTCCTAGATGGTTTTGAACATTTTCCAATCGAAAAAGAATATCCTGGTTTTTATATAAATGATATTTACGTCGCAACTCCACTAATCTTTGATACTGCTAACGAAAAAGCCCAAAAATTTAAAGAAGATTATCAGACAAAATACCAAGAAGATGCTGATTGGTCAGCTGCTTATGCTTATGATAGCGCTATGCTAGTGGTAGAAGCTATTAAAAAAGCTAAAATTGGAATTGTTGAACAAACTATTACAGAAAAACGACAAAAAGTTCGAGATATTTTAGCAAGTTTTAATAATGTTTATGCTGGAATCAAGGGTGTTACCGGTTTAAATTATTTTGATGACACAAGAGATGCTCAAAAACCAGTATCATTGGGGGTATATAAAAATAAAAGATCAGTTTCTGCATTAACACAATTAAAGCCAATACGCAGTCTTAATGAAATATCTGATTTAAATCAAGCACGTAAAGAAGATCGTATCATTAGTATTGATAATAAATATATGTATAAAACCAATGTTGTTTATACTGGAGTTGAGTTTTTCAATATAACTGATATCGATGTAAAAAATTTATTAGCCACTTTAGAGTTTAAATTATGGTTTAGATTTCAAGGTGATTTTAATCCAGCAGATATAGAATTTTCTAATACAATTGAACCAGATAAGATTGCTGAACAACTTAAAAAACCAATTGAAACTAAAACTAAAACTAAAACTAATATTACCTATAAAGTGTATAGAATCAAAGCAAAATTTAAAACTGATTTTATTTCAGATTATTATTTATTTAGACAACATATTTTAGGGATAAGTTTTCGGCATCATTCTTTAACTCGTAATAACTTAGTATATGTTACAGACATATTAGGAATGGGGCTAACCAGTGAAAAAGAATTAATTCAGCGGTTAACAAAAAATAAGATAATAAATCCAATTTCTGGTTGGTTGATGACTAGAACCTGGTTTTTTTCCCAAATTACTAGAGAATATTCTGGTGGCGATCCAGACCATCTTAATTCCTCAGATGGATTAATTGAATATTCTAGGTTTAACTCAGTAATTCAAATAAAAATGGGACAGTTCACTTTACGAGGCATGGTGCCTTATAAATTCTCATATCATTTAGCCATAATTAGCGGTTTATTATTTTTATTATTAGCAATTGTTACTAACAAGAAACAAAGATTTTCCCAAGTAGTTTGGTTTTTTCAAGTGCTGTTAGCTTTTATGTTTTTACTATCAGCTGAAGTTATCATATTTTCAGATTGGTTATCAGAAAGCAGTAATATCCATCAAATGGAACTTATTGTTAGAATTTTTGGCATATTATGGTGGATGATACCAGCAGCTTTAATCAATGTAGCAGCAGAACGTTTTATCTGGACTCCATTAGAAGAAAAAACTGGGCCTATTCCTAATATCATCCGCAATTTTTTTGCAATGGCAGTCTATATAATGGCTATTACCTGTATTATTGTATTTGTTTATGAAAAAGAATTCACTTCTTTATTAGCTACTTCAGGTATGTTAGCTATGATTATAGGTTTAGCAATTCAAGTTAATATTTCTAACGTATTTTCTGGGATTGTGATTAATATGGAACGGCCATTTAGAATCGGTGATTGGGTACAAATAGCAGGGCTTGAAGAAGGTGAAGTAGTAGACATTAACTGGCGAGCTACTAGAATCAGAAATAGGTCTGGCTGCACATTAAGCATTCCTAATAGTATAGCTTCAGAATCAGTAATTCTTAATTTCCATTACCCTGATGAAACATATTGGCTTTGGCCAACAGTATATGTTCATCCACGTCACCATCCAGAAAAAATAAAACAACTATTATTAGATGCTTTATTGACCTCAGACAAAGTTTTAAAAAAACCGGAACCAATGGTGTTATTTGTTGGTATTAACGAATGGTCAGCATCTTATTGGATTGCTTTTTGTGCAGATAATTACGGTGATAAGAATTTTATTTTAGAAGATGTATGGAATAAAGTTTGGGTTTATCTTGATAATGCTAATATTGAACCAGCAGTAATGCGACAAGAAGTACATGTTTTTAAAGGTGATAAAAAGATTCCGACTGTAACTGAGGTCGATGTATTATTACCAGATCAGAAAGATCATAGACCAAGACGTTAATAGACAGAGTTTCCTAAATAAGTAATCATAGCTAAGTATGATTGTATTACCGACGTGAAATTGACTAAAGCTATACAGTTAATTACGAACTTTTTGTAGGATGTAATGAGTTTACGAATTATATCTTGATGCAATTTCCTTCGTTCATTGCATCCTACATATATCCTTATTTAGGAATTATGTCTATTATCATTAAGTATTGATATTATGTCCTTATTTATAAACAATACTTGTAAGATAAATATTACATATAATAATAATTTGATATAATTATAGATATATCATGACTATTAACAAAAAATTTATATTAATCTATCAACATAAAGAATTCTTTTTAGAGTAAATAAAAACATGAAAATTAATATTTTCTTGATGGCCACTATCATCCTATTTGTTGTTATTTGGTTTTCCCAAGATATTATAAAAGAAGATGGAGAGACTATATATATTGCTTTTGCCGGTCCTATGGAAGGTGCTGGGAAAACAATGACTAATGCAATTAAATTATATATAGATCAAGTTAATGAAAATAAAATATTACCAGATAATAAAAAATTAAAACTACTAGAATTTGATGATAAAAATGAATGTGAAGGAAAAGGAGCTGCTTATAGTGAAGCTACCAGAATAGTTGAAGAAAATCAAGCTATTGCAGTTATCGGGCATTGGTATAGTAGTTGTTCTATAACTGGTGGAAAAATATATAAAAAATATGGAATCCCAGCTATAACTCCTGGTTCAGTAAGTGTAAAAGTAACTAAAGATAATGAATGGTATTTTAGGAATATTTATAAAGGTAGTGCTTCTGGACAATTTCTAGCTCATTACGTTAAGCAAGTATTTAAATTTAACCAGGTTACAATTATTGACGATAGTAGTGGCTATGGTTCTTACTTAGCAGAAATGTTTGAAAATGCTAGCGTAGAATTAGGGATGAAGATTACCAAGTATAAATTTAAGAAGGATGATAAAAATAAAGTTCAAGAATTTGAAAATATTGTTAAAAAACTTGAACAAAATAAAGACCAAGCAGGAGCTATTTTATTAGCTGTTCAAGCCACTGATGCAGTAAAAATAGTTAAATTAATCAAAGATAAGAATATACCAAATGCTATTTTAGGTGGTTCTAGTTTTTCTGAACGAACCTTTCAAGAAGGGTTTGATAAATATCCTCAGGAAAAAATTAATCCTGGTTATTATACTAATGATATTTATGTTGCTACTCCTTTAATATTTGATACGGCTAATGAAAAAGCCCAAAAATTTCAAGAACAATATAAGGAAAAATATCCAACTACTGAGGAGATAGATTGGTCAGCAGCTTATGCTTATGATACTGTCATGGTATTAGTAGAAGCAATTAAAAAAGCCAATATAGATGGTGATATAGAAAATATTAAAGAGGATCGAGCTAAATTACGGGATGCTTTAGCAAGTTTTAATGATATTAATCAGGCTATAGAAGGAGCAACCGGTTTTAACTATTTTGATGATAATCGTGATGCCCAAAAGCCAGTAGCTATTGGAGTATACAAAAATAAAAATATTGTTTCTGCTCTAACTCAATTCCGGGTAATTCGTAATTTAAATGAAATTTCTGATTTAAAAGCAGCTGAAAACAATGAACAGATATTGATGATTGGTGATAAACCAATGTATAAAACCAATGTTGTTTATACAGGTATTAAAATTAATGAAATTAGTGATCCAGATTTTAATAATTTAACTGTAATGTTAGATTTTAATTTATGGTTTCGTTCTCAAGGTAATTTTAAACCTCAGCAGATTGAATTCTTAAATGCAGTAAACCCAAAAGAGTTGGAAGATCAATTAGAAAATCCGATTGAAGGGCCTAAAACCAAAGACCAAATTACTTATAGTGTATATAAAATTAAAGGTAAATTTAAAGCTGATTTTTTGGCGAGCAATTTTGCGTATAAACAACATATTATTGGGATTAGTTTTCACCATAAATATTTAACTAGAAATAATTTAATTTATGTTACTGATGTATTAGGTATGGGTAAAGCTAAGACTGTATTGAAAAAAATACAAGATGATCAAGTTCTTAGCCCTGTTAGTGGTTGGAGTCCAGAACAGGTTAGGTTCTTTCAAGATGTAGCTAAAAAGTTTTCCTTAGGTGATCCAGAATATCTTAATGTGCAAGGTGGAACTATTGATTATTCTAGGTTTAGTGCTACTATTTTGGTTAAAAAGAATGAATTTACTTTACGGGGTAAATTGTCTTATAGCTATGCTCAAAACATCATTGTATTAAGTGTTATTTTTATTATATTACTTAATGTTGCTTCGAAGAAATTTCGTAGTTTGTCAAAGTTAATTTGGTTTTTCCAAACTAGTTTAGCATTTTTACTATTATTATCTGGGGAAATTGTTCTAGTAAATTTTGGTAATATTGAAACTTATAAGATGGAAGTTATTATCCGAATATTTGATATTTTGTGGTGGTTAACTCCAGCTTTCATGATTAATTTAGCTTCTGAAAGTTTTATTTGGTCTCCATTAGAAGCAAAATCAGGTCGCTTAATTCCCAATGTAGTACGAATATTTTTAGCATTTTTGGTTTATTTTTTCTCATTAGTAGGAATTGTAGCCTTCGTTTACGATCAACAATTAACCAGTATTTTAGCTACTTCTGGTGTTATTGCAATGATTATTGGTTTGGCAATTCAGATTAATATTTCTAACATTTTCTCTGGGATTGCGATCAATATAGAACGACCTTTTCGGATTGGAGATTGGGTTCAAATTGGTGAGTTTGATGAAGGGGAAATTATCGATATAACTTGGCGGACTACTAGGATTAAAACTAGGGCTGAGTGTATTTTAAGTATTCCTAATAGTATGGCTTCGGAATCACCAATTTTGAATTTTTGCTTTCCGGATGATGTGTATTGGTTATGGCCAACGGTGTATGTGCATCCGATGCATCCGCCAAATAGAGTGAGAAAAATATTATTAGATGCGTTACTATCGGCTGATAAAGTATTGAGAGAACCAGCACCAGTGGTTTTATTTACCGGAATTAATGAGTGGGCGGCTAGTTATTGGATTGCATTTTGTGCTGATGATTATGCAGATAAGAATTATATTTTAGAGGATGTTTGGACTCGTGTTTGGTTCCATCTGAATCGGGCTGGCATCACTCCAGCAGTACAACGGCAAGAAATTTATATGTTTAAGGGAGTTAAGGAGAGAGGTGGTAAGGAAGCTACCAGACCGATTACTCTATTGCAGGAAATTGATATATTTAAACATTTCTCTATGGAAGCTAAGACTTTTCTTAGTGAGAGAATTCAGCGTTATCATTTTAGTCAGGGTGATGTTATTGTTAAGCAAGGTGATCAGGGTGATTCTTTGTTTATTGTGGTGGAAGGTGTGGTTGGAGTTCAGGTTGAGACTGATGATGGTAGGACTAAAGAGGTAGCTAGATTAGGAGCTGGTGATTTCTTTGGAGAGATGGCGTTGTTGACAGGTGAAAGTAGGACGGCAACTGTGATTGCGTTGGTTGATACTGATGTATTTAAGTTGACGAAAGCTGATATTCGGCCTTTGATAGAAGAGCAACCGGAAGTGTCGAAGATGGTTAGTAGGGTTTTGACCCAAAGACAGATGTTGACTCGTTCTCAGATGCACGTACAGCATAATGTTGAGACTGAAAGAGATGCGGTTTATAAGAGATTTTTAAATAAGATTGAGAACTTTTTTGGGTTGAAGGAAGGGAAGGATTAGGTTGGTTAATATGCTGTTTTAATGCTAATAAAAATTATTAGTCGGGTCGGAGTGGAGTATTTTGATAGTAAATAGAGAATATAAATGAATAGTGTTGAAAGTAATACTGTATCTATTATTAGATTGATAGATGATGTTGAAAAAGAAAATATAACGCTTCCAGAATTTCAAAGAAATTTTGTATGGGAAGTAAGTAAAACTTATGATTTATTTGATTCTCTTGTCAAAAATATCTTTATTGGTTCTATGATTTACGGAGTTCCGTCATTTGCGATAACAACTCGTGAAATAGATAAAAGACCAAGAAATGGTGCTGGTAGCCGAAGAAAATTAACTGCTATATCATATGAAGAAAATGAAATTAATCAAAAACTGAATGCTGGTAATAGCTTTCGTTTATTGCTTGATGGGCAACAAAGAATAACTTCTTTATATCGAGCATTACACGGTATTGACGAAGTTTGGTTTATTGCACGAAATATTGACAAAGATGAAAATATAAGTAAATTAACTTTGGAAGAACTATTAGTTGAATTCTCAGGATACCAATCAAGTAAGAACTTATCTATTAAAATTTCAGATGTATTTGAGATGATGCAAAGTAATTACCGTGAAAAAGAGATTAGAGAAAATTTCTTTGATAAAGCAAAATATACTAAAAATATTAACGGTAAGGATTATGAAATAGCTTTTAATAATTATTTAGCTATCAAAAATAAACTACATGATTTATTTAAATCAGAAAAACTTTTATCGTATTATTTACTTGATACAACTTTGGAAAAATTTGCCTTATTTTTTGAACGAAGTAATAGCAAAGGAATGCAGCTAAATTTTATTGATATTTTAGCGGCTAAATTATATAAAGGATTTAATCTTAGAAATCATGTTAATGCTTTTGAAGACGAACATAATAAAGAACATTATAAACTTAATAAAGAAATTATTGTACGTTCAATTGCTTTTATTGTGTTAAAACAAGATATTTCTCGGTCAGGAATCTTGAAAAGTTTAACCCCAGAACATTTTAATGAATATTGGGAATTAGTATGTAGTTGGTATAAAAATTCTTTAGATTTTCTTTATGAGAATCATATGGTTTTAGCACAATCATGGATGCCTTATGAAAATATGCTTATTCCCTTAATAATGTTTTTGAAAGAAATAGGTGGAGAATTTTCTCAAATATCTGAATCACAAGATAAATTCATAAAATATTGGTATTGGACAACTATTTTTGCACAAAAATACACTGCATCTTCTCATGATGTTATTATCCAAGATTCTCAAATGTTAATAAAGATAGCAAAAAATGAAAAAATTACAGATAGTAATTATTTTTATAAATTACGTTCACAAGTAAATAATGCTGATGAATTAAATTTATATACCAGAAAAGCAAGTGCTGTATATAAAGGTGTATTAAATTTAATCAATTATCAAGCGAAAGGTTTACTCAATTGGAACAACACTAGTAGTCTTTCATTTAAAACAGGTAAATTTGACGATCATCATATTTTTCCAAGAGGATATATTACAACACAATATAAGGATAATAGAGATATTTTATCATTAACTGATAGCGTAGTTAATAGAACACTTATTCCTAAAATCACCAATATCAAGATTGGTAAAAAAACCCCAAGTAAATATTTAAGTGAACTTCAAGAAAGAAATTCAAAACTGAAAAAATCTTTAGAAAGTCATTTGATTACTATTGAACTTATTGAAGGATACTATGATGATGAATATCAAGAATTTCTTAAAGAAAGAGCAGAAAAAATATTTAATCTGATTAAAGAAAATGTTATTAATGTAAGTAACAATATTAAGAAAGAATTTTATCAAAAACCAAAAAAGATTAAATTAACAAGAAAAAAGAAAGTATTTGCTACTTATTATAAGAAAAAAATATATGCAGAATTTTATCCGCAAACAGAAGAAATATTATATCAAGGTAAAAGATACACTCCTTATGGGGCTGCAATAGAAGTTACAAAAGATATTTCTGGTAAAGAAAATAAGAAAAATGGTTGGATATTTTGGAAATTTACTGACGAACAAGGACAGGAAAAAACTATTGAAGAATTACGGAAAAAGTAATAGATTAGAGTATTTTCAATTGTTCCCAAACTATTGTTTGGTAACACACTGCCAAGAAGCTCTGCTTCGTTACAAATTATGAGATACCATAATAACTTTTTGGTAGTGTTATAAACGAAATGCTATCTATAAATTGGTAGTAATTATCAGGTAGGGTCGGTGTAACGAAGTGAAACCGACCATTTCAATGAAATCACTACGATATTATTTTTACATTATGAAGACTTGAGCATTACTTATATAACACTACTATCTTTTTTAACTCGAAGCGGGGCTTCTAAACATTGCGTTACCAAACTGGAGTTAAGGGCAACCATAAAGGATTGCCCCTACATAACATGATGATTCGTAGGGGTAATCCCTTGTGGTTACCCTCCCTAATCAATGCCCTTAATTAGATTTAATAGATTAAAGTATGATCATAATTTTAAAACTATGTATTTTGATTTAATCATCTTTTATCTTTAAAATCCGTTAAATCATGTTCAAAACTATATATTTTAAATGAACACAACCATAATAATCAAAGAAGTAATTAAAATTATTCTCAAATATGCAAATCCAGAGAGAATCTATCTATATGGTTCTATGGCAAATGGAGAAGCTGATCTAACCAGTGATATTGATATAGCCTACGATGACAAAGATTTTAAAGATAATTACCTTATAAAAGAGCAAGCTGACGATATAAAAACTCTATTAAAAATAGATATAAAAAATATAGCTTTCACTGAAGACAGATTTAAAAATCGAGTTAAATCAACTGGAAAAGTATTATATAGTGCCACTAAAATCTTAAGAGCTGAAGATGGACTGTATAATTTTACCAATGCACTAGATAAATTTATCAATATTGTAGATAGAAAAGTAGAATTTGATCAACAAGGATTTGCCGATGTCTACCTAGACATTGTCGTTAAACGCTTTGAATTTACTTATGAAATGGCTTGGAAAGCATTAAAAAGAACTTTAAGTTTTTTAGGTATTGAAGCTAAAAATCCGAGAATGGTTTTTAAAGAAGCTTATCTGCAAAATTTGCTTGAAGATGAAGCAATTTGGTTAAATATGATCGACCAAAGAAATATTAGCTCACATATCTACGACGAATTCGAAATAAAAAATATTCTTACCAAAACTGAAAATTATAAACAAGCATTTATAAAATTACAAGAAAATATAACTAAATCAATAAAACTAAGCTAAAATTTAGTTCTATAAATCCAATAACTCATAGTTTAAAAATTGACTTAAAAATTGTCTTTAATTCATAGTATGAATCTCAATATTCCAACATTTCAATCAGCTCATGTCCTAATAATAGGCGACATCATGTTAGACCGATATTTACATGGTGTTACATCACGCATATCTCCAGAAGCTCCTGTACCAATAGTTCATGTCAAACATCAACAAGAATGCCCTGGAGGAGCTGGAAACGTTGCATTTAATATACGAGCATTAGGCGGACAAGTAACTGTTATTGGTGTAATTGGTCAAGATGATGCCGCAAATACCATAAAAACCCAACTAACCGAAAAAGGCATACATTGTGCATTTATTCAATTAACGAATGTATCAACAGTTACTAAACTAAGGGTTATGAGCCGTCATCAACAATTAATACGCTTAGACTTTGAAGATGGATTTATCAATTTAGATAGTCAAATGATAGCCCAACAAATGCAATATCACTTACAAGATGTTGATATTGTTGTTTTATCTGATTATGGCAAAGGAACTTTGGTTGATCCACAAAATTTAATTCATATTGCACGATCCGCTAACAAACCAGTTTTTATCGATCCGAAAGGTAGTGATTTCAACAAATATAAAAAAGCAACAGCTATAACTCCCAACTTATCAGAATTTGAAGCAGTAGTTGGTTCTTGTATTGATCAAATACAACTAGTTGAAAAAGGACAGAATTTACGAAAAGAATTAGGTTTGGAAGCATTGCTAATCACTCGCAGTCAAGATGGCATGACTTTAATCAGAGCTGAACAACCACCATTACATCTACCAGCCCATTCCCACGAAGTATTTGACGTAACTGGAGCTGGTGATACTGTAATCAGTGTATTAGCTACTGCCATAGCGGCTGGTCAAGATTGGGAAAGTGCTACTGCATTAGCCAATTTAGCAGCTGGATTAGTAGTCACTAAACTTGGTACAACCACGATTACTATAACTGAACTTGAACATGCTCTGCATACCAACATGAGAATTCATAACCTAGAAACTTTACAAACAGCGGTTAAAGCGGCTCAAAATAATGGGGAAACCATTGTGATGACAAATGGCTGTTTTGATATCTTACATGCTGGTCATGTTCAATATTTAACTCAAGCTAAACAACTTGGTGATCGACTGATTGTCGCAATAAATGATGATAATTCAGTACGTCGTTTAAAAGGTGATAAACGGCCAGTAAACTCATTGGAACAGCGTATGGCAGTATTAAATGCTTTAGAATCCGTAGATTGGGTAATTCCTTTTGGAGACGAAACCCCTAAAGATTTAATTTGTAGTATTTTACCAGATATTTTAGTAAAAGGCAGTGATTACCAAATATCAGCAATTGCCGGTAGTGATTGTGTATTAAATCAAGGTGGACAGGTATTAACTTTAGATTTTTTAGCAGGTTGTTCTACTAGCAATATTATTAAAACTTTACGGAAAGAACTATGATTATTGTCACTGGAGGAGCCGGATTTATCGGTAGTAATATTGTCAAAGCACTTAATAAACGTGGCTATACTAAAATTTTGGTGGTAGACAATCTTAAGAATGGTGAGAAATTTAAGAATTTGACAGATTGTGAAATTTATGATTATCAAGATAAAGAATCTTTTTTAAAACGATTGATTGCTAAAGAATATTTTTCACCATATATAGATGCAATATTTCATCAAGGGGCTTGTTCCAGCACTACTGAATGGGATGGACATTACATGATGTCAAATAATTATGAATATTCTAAAACTATACTACATTACTGTTTATCCAAACATATTCCATTGTTTTATGCTTCTAGTGCCTCAGTTTATGGTGAAGGTAAAATATTCAGAGAATCTCGTAATCTTGAAAATCCTTTAAATATGTATGGCTATTCTAAATTTTTATTCGACCAATATGTACGACAAATTTTGTCTACTGCTACCTCTCAGGTAATAGGTTTACGGTATTTTAATGTTTATGGCCCTAGAGAACAACATAAAGGTAGTATGGCCAGCGTTGCCTATCATTTGCATCAACAATTATTAGCTGGTAATGAAGAAATACAGTTATTTGAAGGCTGTGATGGTTATGCTCATGGAGAGCAACGTCGAGATTTTATCTATGTAGATGACGTAGTTAACGTTAATTTATGGTTTATGGATAATCCAGATAAAACCGGTATTTTTAATGTTGGAACTGGCCGTAGTCAACCATTTAATGATATTGCTAAAGCTGTTATTGCTTGGCATAAAAAAGGCAGAATTAAATACATTCCTTTCCCTGATCATTTAAAAGGCCGTTATCAAAGTTTCACTCAAGCTGATATTTCTAATTTATTGGATATTGGTTATAATCGTTCTTTCCGAGTTGTTGAAGAAGGAGTTAAAAACTATTTAGATTGGATGACTGATAAAGCAAATGGAAAAATTTAATAATCTGAATTCATTAGACATCTTTCCTAAATGAAGGTTAAATAAATGTAGGATGCAATGACCGAAGGGAATTGCATCAAGATGTAATTCGTAAATTCATTACATCCTACATTTAACTATTACAAATAACTGCGTTATATTTTTTGTCCTGACAAAGCTCTTTAATTTAAAAATAATTTATAAGCAAGATTATCATTTTCATTCCAATATTGATAGCCAAGATTATCTAAAAAGTTTTGAAATTCATCTAATTGCATATCAGGAACTTGAATACCGACCAACACTCTCCCATAAGCAGAACCATGATTGCGATAATGAAATAAACTAATATTCCAGCGTTCACCTATATTGGTTAAAAAATGTGATAATGCTCCTGGTCGTTCTGGGAATTCAAAGCGATATAAACGTTCATCAGCCAATAATGGTGCATGACCACCAACTAAATGCCGAACATGAGTTTTTGCCATTTCATTATCAGTCATATCGACTACAGAATAATTTTTATCACGTAATTTTGCAACTAGTTTATCCTTTTCGACAGAACCTTTAGATAAACGTAATCCAGCAAAAACATGAGCTTCATTACTATTATCATAGCGATAATTAAATTCAGTAATAAAATGTTGCCCAATGGAACGACAAAACTGGCGGAAGCTACCTGGCTGTTCAGGAATAGCAACTGCTATCAAAGCTTCACGTTGTTCTCCTATTTCAGCTCGTTCTACCACATACCCTAAGCGGTCAAGGTTCATATTTGCACCACTAGTAATGGTAACCAAATTACAACCACTGCATTTTTCTCTAGTAATATACTGTTTTAAGCCAGCTAATCCTAGCGCTCCAGCAGGTTCGGCAACAGTACGAGTTTCGTCAAAAATATCTCTAATCGCCGCACAAATTTCATCCGTACTAACCAACAATACTTCATCAACATATTTACGGGCTATTTCAAATGGTAACTTACCAACCTGTCTTACTGCCACTCCATCAGCAAAAATACCTACTTGATCCAAAATAACTCTTTCACCAGCTTGCATTGCAGAATGTAAACAAGCAGCATCTTCTGGTTCTACTCCGATAATTTTAACTTCTGGCCGCAAATATTTCACATAAGCAGCTATCCCAGCGATTAATCCACCACCTCCAACTGGAACAAAGATAGAACCTATTTTTCCTGTATGCTGTTGTAAAATTTCCATGCCAATAGTACCTTGGCCAGCAATTACTTCCTCATCATCATAAGGATGTATATAACTCATTCCTCTTTGTTTGACCAATTGTTGAGCATATTTACTAGCATCATCATAAGTTGTGCCATGTAATATAACTTCAGCTTGTCGATGTTGGACTGCTAATATTTTAATTTCTGGTGTGGTTTTAGGCATTACAATGGTTGCTGGAATACCTAATTTCATTGCTGCTAGTGCCACTCCTTGAGCATGATTGCCAGCTGACGCAGCTATTACTCCTTTGGCTAATATCTCTTTCGGTAAACTAGAAATTTTGTTATAAGCACCGCGTAATTTGAAGGAAAATACTGGTTGCATATCTTCACGTTTAATCCAAATATTATTATCAAAACGGCCGGATAGGTTAGAAGCATAATCAAGTCGAGTTTTTTCAGCAACATCATATACACGAGCTTGGAGAATTTTTTTTATGTAGACACTTTCTATATTCATTTTTGGTTGGGCTGAATTTTTATTCTAATCCATATTAATGGAATGTAATAGAGATAATTCAATCTAATTGAAATGAGTAAATTTATGGTGAAAGTTTACTTTTGACTT
This sequence comes from Thioploca sp., assembly GCA_030627235.1. GTDB lineage: Bacteria > Pseudomonadota > Gammaproteobacteria > Beggiatoales > Beggiatoaceae > DRQV01. The sequence goes on along the minus strand of DAOUSL010000007.1, from coordinate 9,897 downwards.
AGATTCTTAAATATAGTGGGTAAGATATATTATAAAGTGTAATACTATGGTTTTACTTGTTTCTACAAGTTTTTTAATGTATATTCTTAGTTTGATAAGAGCAAATAAGTTAGGCTTTCATCCAATAACTCTGTGTACAATTCTAATTAATTTTTGTTTATATATACCAGATAAATAATTTATTTAAATTTTCAGAAACAATAGAATGATCTATTAGTGGATAAACATGTTAAAAAATATCAAAATTAGTAATAAATTAACATTAATGCTGACAATTCCAATGCTTGGTTTATTATACTTTAGTATAGGTATTACTTGGGAAAAACAAGAAATAGTTCATCAAATTAATTTATCCCAAGAATTAGTAGAATTAGCTATTAAATCTAGTTCGTTAGTGCATGAATTACAAAAAGAACGAGGCTTATCTGCTGGATTAATTGGTAGCCAAGCTACTAAATTTAAAACCGAATTGACACAACAGAGAATTATAACTGATAGGTTAATTATAGAATTAAATATATTTTTACAAGATTTTCATTTGTATATATTTGATAATAATCTTAAAAATCGCTTGGATATAACTGTTGTAGAATTAAATGAAATTATTCTAACCAGAAAATTAATAGATAAATTAGAACTATCATTAAATGAAGAACTAGAATTTTATACAAAGATTATTGACTCATTATTAATGAATATTAGCCATTTTTCTACTTTATTTAACGATGCTAAACTATCAAACCAAATTGTTTCTTATGTAAATTTACTGCAAATCAAAGAAAAGGCTGGCATTGAACGAGCAATTTTAAATAATGTGTTTAGTAAAGGAGTTTTTGCAGTTGGTATGTATGAAAGATTTATTCTGATGACAGGGGCTCAAAATAACTATATTAAAGATTTTTTCTTTTTTGCTACCAAATTACAAAAACAAATTTATCAAGATGTTATTGATAAAAATAAAGATTTACTTAAAAAATTTAATAACATTAGAAAAATCGCATTTACTCAAAGAATAAAATTGCAATTAGCAGCTGAATTACAAGCTCAAATTGGCTATGATGGATTGATTCATCAATTTAAAAATTTTATTTTACGCGGTGAGCAGAATAATATAGATACATTTAAAATTAAATATCAGGAAATAAATATAATTTTTAACAACTATAGTAATATATTCGAGGTTTCAGTTGAAGATATTAAAAATATTGAAATTATTAAAAAAATATTTGATAAATATAAACAAAATTTAGTAATTGCGATTCAACTAAAACAACAGCTTAAAACAGCTGATGAAATTGATAGTGTTGTAAAAATTGATGATAAATTGGCAGCTGGAGCATTAAATTTCTTACTAAAAGGTGGTAATATGGGTATATCTCCTAATTATTGGTGGAAATTATCAACTGATAGAATTAATTTATTTAGAGAAATAGAAAATCAAATTACGGATAATTTAAGTTCCTCCACTAATCTACTAAAAAAGAATGCTAAAATTACCTTTTATATTGCGTTAGGAATTATGTGGCTGGTGATGACAAGTACTTTTATCATATCCTATATATTTGCGTTATCTATTACACAGCCATTAAAAAAATTAGTTTATATGGCGAACCAAATTTCTGCTGGCAAACGAAATTTAAAAATCAAAATTGATTCTAAAGATGAAACTGGTAAGTTATCAAAAGCCATGTGTCAAATGTCAGAATCGATTGGTCATTCAGAATTAATGCTAAAAAATACTAGTAAAGCTTATGCTAGGTTTGTACCCAATGAATGTCTATATTTATTAGGCAAAAAGGATATTACAGAAATTAAAATGGGTCATCATTTAGAAATGAATATGACAATTTTATTTGCTGATATTCGTTCTTTTACTTCTATGTCTGAGAAAATGTCTCCCCAAGAAAATTTTGATTTTATCAACAATTATTTGAAAAAAATGGGACCTGTTATAAGAAATAATAATGGAATAATTGATAAATATATTGGAGATGCTATTATGGCTTTATTTAGTAATCCTAATGATGCTATTAACGCTGGCATAGCAATGTTAAACGTATTGATTGAACTTAATAAAATCGAAGTTAGGAAGGTTAAAATTGGAATTGGAATTAATACTGGTAGATTGATGTTTGGAGTTATTGGAGAAGAGCATCGATTGCAATGTACTGTTATTAGTGATGCAGTAAATTTAGCTTCACGATTAGAAAATGCCACTAAAACTTATGATTCTCCATTAATTATTAGTAAAAATACTTTAGATGTATTAGATAATCCATCTCAATATGCTAAACGATTTTTAGATAAAATTAAAGTTAAAGGACGTTCAAAAGATATTAAGATTTATGAAATTTTTAATGCTGATGATCCAGAAACGATTAAGCTACGCAAACTAGAAAATATTGATACTTTTGAATTGGCAGTTAAATTGTATCAAGAATATAAATTTGCACAAGTACAACAATTAATGCAAGAATGTTTACGTAAAAATCCAGATGATAAAGTTGCTAATATTTATATTCAACGCTGTCAAAACTTTCTAAAAATTGAAAATAGTGAAGATTGGGAAAAAATTGCTAAAGTAGTAACATGGACTCCAAGTATATCAGTAAATTATCCAATTATTGATGAGCAACACCAAGAGTTATTTAGTAGAATCAGAGAATTAATAGTATCTATAGGTAATGAACAAACAGCAGAAGAAACTGGTTTGGTAATTGAATTTTTAGAAGAGTATATAATTATTCATTTTGCAACAGAAGAAGGATATATGAAACAATATAACGATCCTAATTATCCTAAACATAAATCTGCTCATCAACAATTTAATAGTAATTTTCGTCAAATTAAGAAATATTATTTAAAAAATGGTGGTTCACTATATTTAACTATGCGAATTCAAGATGAGTTATTTGATTGGTTTGTACATCATATTAAAAAAATGGATCAAAAATTAGCATTATTATTGCGAAATAAAGAGTGATTTTTTCTACCAACTTTGTGCTAATTTAAAATACTTAAATTGTAAGTATGTCCAGCAATTAGGAGCAAATTCTTAATTTTAAGAATCTAAAACATTATTATGTCAACAATATTTGAAGAAGAAGAAAAAATTTTAATAAAAAATACAGAAATTATACAACAATGTAAAGAGTCAAAAGTATCGCTTGAAGAATTTACAAAATTATCTAAACAGTATAAAAAACTGTTAAAACAAACAAAATTTTTGGTCAGAATGAATGATAAACAGCAAAATCAATTAACTACAATGACCGAAAATTTACAATTTAGCAATGTTCAATTACAAAATGAAGCAGAACATGCGATAAAAGCTAATGAAGAAAAATTAGCCCAATTTTTAGATGCAGTGTCAATAGGAGTGTTTGTATTAGATGCTAAAGGACATTTTTATTATGCTAATCAAAAAGCTAAAGAAATTCTTGGTGATGAAATTTCAATGACTGAAGGATTACCAGAAATTTATCGAGCTTATACTGCTGGTTCTAATAAAATATATTTAAATAAATCTCGACCAATCATTCAAGCATTACAAGGTAATTTTACCACTGTTGATGATATGGAAATTCATAAAGGCATAAAAATAGTTCCTATTGAAGTTTGGGGTACTCCAATTTTTAATGAATGTGAAGAATTGATCTATGCAATGACAGCGTTCCAAGATATTACTGAACGTAAAAAAGCTGAAGAAGAACGTCTTAGATTTACAGGAGAGCTTGCTAAACTAAATCTAGCTTACGAAAGATTTGTACCACGTCAATTTTTAAGTCTATTAGCCAAAAAAAGTATTGTTGATATTAAATTGGGAGAACATGTTGAAAAAGAAATGACCATTTTATTTGCTGATATCCGTGATTTTACTTCATTATCAGAAAAGCTAACTCCACAAGAAAATTTCAATTTTATCAATACTTACTTAAGCCAAATGGATGATGTAATTCATGCAAATAATGGTTTTATTGATAAATATATTGGGGATGCGATCATGGCATTGTTTCATAATGCGGATGATGCTGTGTGTGGTGCAATAGCTATGTTAAAAACATTAATTGATTATAATCAAGGAAGAATTCAGGATGGACATGAAGCGATTAAAATAGGTATTGGATTAAACACTGGGGCATTAATGATTGGTACGGTAGGTGGTAGAAACAGGATGGATGGCACAGTAATTTCGGATGCAGTTAATGTAGCATCTAGAGTTGAAGGTTTAACTAAAATTTATGGTACTCCATTGTTAATTACGGAACATACTTATGAAAAGTTAGTTGATCCTACTAAATATCTAATGCGGATAATTGATGCAACTAAAGTTCAGGGTAAATCTGAAGAAATTACAGTTTATGAAGTATTTGATGCTGATTCACAAGAAAGTAGAGAATTAAAAAATTCTACTATTGAAGATTTTGAACCAGGATTTGTATTATATAAGTCTGAAGCTATTGCTGATGCTAAAGTTTTGTTTGAAAAAGTATTAACAGTTAATCCAAATGATAAAGCAGCTAAAGTTCATTTAGAGGATTGTGAAAGAATTTTAAGTATGACTATGCCTGAAAGTCTAACTATTTTAATAGTAGATGATATTTCTGAAAATATAAAAGTATTATCTAGGTTTTTAACTGGTAAGCAATTTAAGGTTTTAATAGCTAAAAATGGTAAAGATGCACTGAAAACCGTTGATTTAATCACTCCCCATTTAATTTTATTAGATATAATGATGCCAAAAATGAGTGGATTTGAAGTGTGTGAACGTTTGAAAGCTAATCCTAAAACTGAAAATATCCCAGTAATATTTATAACTGCATTGACAGAAGCAGAAGATAAAATTAAAGGTTTTAAGTTAGGAGCTATTGATTATATTACTAAACCATTTCAAAAAGAAGAGGTTTTAGTACGCATTAAAACTCATCTACATTTGAGTCATTTACAACAAAAAGCTCAATGGTATATTAAAAAAGCCGATGAATATCGATATATTAAAAGGTAAGGTAGTCCTGCATAAAGTAGTGGCAAACCTGTCAGGTCTTTGAGACCTAACAAGTTTTTTGGAGTCATCACTACTTCGTTCAGGACTATCAAAGATAAATATTAACCTACACTATATAAAGCTACCTCTTGTTCTATACCTTTCAGTTTCGCCATACCAACTTTAATATTCGGGATATCTAATTTATCAGCTACTTCTTGGCTAAACAAAATAGGTGGATTTGGTGGTTTAGTTTGAGCTTCTAAACGAGCTGCAACATTAACTGCTCTACCAATTACTGTAAATTCTAATCTATCTATGCTACCAATATAACCAGCTACAACTTCACCAACATGAATTCCAATACCATTGCGTAATGGAGGTAAATTTGTCCGAGTAGCATTAAACTGTTCTAATCTTTTTCGCATATCAATAGCTGCTTGTACTGCTAATGCACAATGATTTTCTTCAGTTTTATTCATTCCAAATACAGCCATAACTGCATCACCAATAAATTTATCTACCATACCATTATTAGTACGAATTGCCTGTACCATTTCACTAAAATAAGAATTTAATAGTTCCGTCAACTGTTCCGGTTCAAGGCTTTCAGACAGTTGAGTGAAATCTCTCAAATCACACATTAAAATAGTAAGTTCAGTTCGTTCACCACCTAATTTAACTGCTTTGCCATCTTGCACATATTCTTTAATAAAACGTTCCGCAACTTCCGGGGATACAAAACGTCCGAAAGCTTCTTTAATTTTTTCTCTTAATCCTAAACCATGTGCCATGTCATTGACATAATAGGCAACTTGACCTAGTTCATCAGCACGTTTAACATTTAAAGTAGTATCAAACTGCCCAGCTCCAATATCATGTAAACCTTGTAAAATATTATCGGTATCTTCTTGCAAAGTTTTGCCCCAATACCATGCTACTATTAAGGCTATGCAAACTAAAAATAACGATAAAAATAAAATTTCCACAGCAATTCCTGGAGTAATAAGTTCCTCATAGATATAACGCATAACTAATAGCAACATTGCCATACTTGGTACAATGGTAAATACCATAAAACTTTCTAATAAACGTTTTGCTAATCTATCAGAAGTATATTGTTTTAAGTTAAAACGTCGCACATATCTTTCAAATATAGCATATTCTAATTGAGCTAACATTCCTGCTCCTAAAGCCCAATAACCAAGCATTAATTTAAAATGGCTAGATAATGGAAAATCTGGGTACATAAAATGATGCACTAACATTGCTATAACGCCAGCTATTAACCAAGAAATGATAGAAAGATAAAAACCAAAGCGTGCCAAAGAAATTTTTTGTTTATATGGAGCATGAAACAATAGTTCTCTTAATAGTAAATGAGCTATTGTAACAATTCCAAGACTGGTTGCTAATTGAGTGGTAGTTAAAGTATCAATAAATGGACAGACAATTTTAGCGTAAATTACTAGAAATATTACAGTAAATAACACAATTAAATGTAATTTTAAACGGATAGGAAATGGAATTGTTGTGGATATATTCATTTTAAAATACCTATATTTAATTCTTCTTATTTATACTCCATTTAATTATAAATTGCTACTATGATTAAATTTGTTATAATTAGTAATTATTTAGAGCAGGATGATTTATGTTTAAAAATATAGGAATTATTGCTAAAAGGGATAATCAGCGGGTAAATGAATGCTTACAACTTCTAGTCAATTTTTTATTAAAACGCCAAATTAATCTATTAATAGATGCTTCTAGTGCTATATATAATAGTAAATTAAATACGGTTACTGAAACTGCAAAATTAGGAGAACAGTGTGATTTAGTTATAGTAATTGGCGGGGATGGTACATTATTACAAGCAGCCCGTTCACTAGCTAAACATAATGTATATTTATTAGGCATTAATTTAGGCCGACTAGGATTTTTGACTGATTTATCTCCAATGGAAATTGAAAAACATTTAGGCAAAATTTTAGATGGAAAATTTATAGAAGAAGAACGATTTTTGATTGAAGCTAAGGTATACAGAGAGGACTTACTTTTATCTAGTTGTAATGCTTTGAATGATATAGTTATTCATCGTTGTGATATACCACATATGTTATCCTTTGAAACTACAATTGAAGGTCATTTTGTCAATCGACAGAGAGCTGATGGATTAATAATATCTACTCCAACTGGTTCAACTGCTTATGCTTTATCTGCCGGTGGTCCAATTATACATCCAGCTTTAAATGCACTGGTTCTGGTAACTATTTGTCCTCATACTTTAAGCAATCGACCATTAGTTGTTGATGGTGATAGTAGGTTACAAGTCACTATTTGTAATGATAAAATAGGCCATGCCCAATTAAGTGGTGATGGCATATTTCGGCAAAAATTAGTATCTGGTGATAATATTTTAATTGCAAAACATCAACATATTACTTTAATCCATCCTAAAACCCATGAACATTATGCCACTCTAAGAGCTAAATTAGCTTGGAGTTAGCTTCGCAATATTTCATCAGTCAAAGCGTCTCTGATTTCGCTAGGACGTTGTCGATCACCAACTTGACCGGGTAAAATATAAATCATTTCCTTATCAAATTTATCTTCTATTTCTAGTGCTGTAGTGGCCGGTGGTATTGCATTGGTATTAGCACTAGTAGAAACCAAAGCTTTACCCCATTGTCTACATAAATCAACAGTTTGTGGATGGGATGTAACTCGAACTGCCAACTTGTCCGAATTACCTCGTAAATAATGAGACACTTCTGCTTTAGCTGGCAATAACCAAGTTATAGCACCAGGCCAACTAGCAAATAGCTTGGTTTCTAATTTAGAAGTCAATGGTTGTAAGAATGGTTGTAATTGAGTGTAATCAGCAGCAATTAAAATTAAACCCTTTTCCCAAGAGCGTTGTTTTAATTCTAATAAATTTTTTAATGCTGTTTCATTATAAGGATCACAACCAAATCCATATACAGCTTCAGTTGGATAGGCAATAATTTTTCCATATCGCAAATACTGTACTGCCTGTTTGACATCATCATCCCACATATTTTGACCCAGATAAATATCAATTCTTAATTATGAATGCTTAATTCTTAATTAAATTCAAAATAAATTACTTATATTGCTGTAGTTTATCCAATTAGAAATCAATTTTTCCATATTTATATATCCAATCGAAAAACTAAAATTATCCTCTAATACCACGTCGAATATGGGTATTTTGTCCATGTGCTAAAGAATCTTGTAATAATTTAGCTGGTTGATAAGTATTAAATGGAGCAATTTGCTGATAAGCTTCGAAAATCCATTCACCATTATTTTGTTTAGTCAACCAAACAGCTTCCAAAGTTTTAAAAGTTTTAATAATTTCAATTGGCAATTTACTATTTAATATAGCTTGATAAACAGGTATTTGTGTAGCTTCTACTGTTCTAAACCCACCTATAAATGACTGGCCTTCACTATCAAGTATTTTAACCCGATATGATGAGTTAGTTTCAAATCTAATCTTGTCCATTTTAACCATTGTAATGGAACTATTTTTACTGCTTATAGAATCTAACCGCTTCTGAACTTCTATTGTATATGGAGGCTGACCACCTTGCCATTGTAAATATAAATTCCGATCTTGAGCAATCAAAGCAACTGGTTCAACAATATTACTTAATAACGGCATATTTATATCTTGTGAATTTATGGTATATAATTGGGTAAGTTGTTGCCAATCATGAAAATTTTGTTTCATCCATATCCACAAGTCAGTTGCTGATACTTTAGCATTTTCTGTAATTTTAAAAGGAGAATTTTGTTGATTAATTTGGACTGATTGCTCTCCACCATTTAAATATATTTCAATAGAATCTTGAGCATTATTAATAGAAATAATATCATTAACTTGTAAAATTGAAAAAACTGTTGTTGATACTATTTCATTGCCTCGTTCAATAGTATAACCATCTGAATTACCAGTAAAACTATTAATCCAACCGGCATCAACAGCCAGCAGGTTAATATTCCATAAGGACAATATAATTCCTAAGAGTATTTTTCTCATAGCGTACTTTTTGTTCATTAAACACCTACCTGTTTAAATATCAATGTAATTTCTTAAATATAGCATATTTTTATATTATGAACAAATAGTCTTTTATCATAAAATTTAACCCAATAAATCTAAATAAGATCAATTCCATAATTCCATAGGTTTTACCTATGGCTATTTATGTTACACCACGTTGGTGGGGGTAATCAACCTCGCAGAGGTTAAATATGAATAGCCACCGATGAAATCGGTGGAACTTATTGACGATTTTCTCGTTCCCAACGGCTTCGTTGGGAATGCATTCTGTGACGCACCAACGTCAAGTTTAAAGGAATCTTAATATATGGGTAGGAGTCTCAAGGTCTCCTTGCAAATTGGAACAAGGGAACCTTGTACTCCTATTTTTATTTAACTTATTGAAAATAAATATATAATTAGCTATAATAAATAGTGTGAGATTTTTACCTAAATTATGGAAATAAAATCATGATTCAAAAATTACTAAAAAAATTAAGCTCACTTAAAATATTACAAACCGCAGCCACTTGGTTGCAATCCGAATGTCCACAACCTGATTTAGAAGCATTAGCCGCAAAACTTGAGTCAGGAGATTATTGTTTTAAGCCATTAACTACAGAATTGTAGGGTCGATGAAGCAAAGCGTAACCGCATAGGCATTAACTTAAGCAATCATAATATAAACAATAAGTTATAAAATATTTATTATGTGTGTTTTAGCCAATCCCAAAATGTGCGTAAGTGTTCTGTTAGACAATTTGTCAGAGACACCATCAGAAAATATTATTCAATAACTAATTGAAAATTAATAATTTTCCTTAAGTTGATGCCTATGGGG